>JADFZT010000039.1 GCA_015232395.1 Magnetococcales bacterium
TTAAAAGATTAAAAGATTAAAAGATTAAAAGATTAAAAGATTAAATTCAAAATCAAAATCAAAAGACAGACCTTGGGGGGAAAGAATTCCCCCCAAATCCCCCCATCTTTTTTTTTAATAGTATAAAGTCAAAACCTATTTGAAAGCACTCCCCCAACCCCGCCAAAACACCACAATCCCCAACCCAACCAAAAACAAATTAAACCCCTCCTGAGGCATCCCAGTCACCAAATCAAGCCCCATATCCCCAACACCCAACACAAACAATACCCCACCAAAAGTCCGCATCTTAAAACCAGGAGCCGCCGGAACCGGTCGAATCCCAGATACTTCAGAACCCCCACTCATGGCACCAAAAAACCCAAAATAAAGGCCTTATAATAAACCATCACACCCGAAACATTCAGCCCGGCCAAAACCACCAATACCCCACCACAAACATCCAAAACCAACCGCTGCCGCCGAATCAACCAATCCTTCAAAGCAAAAATAAGTGCATAAGCCACCAACCCCATGGCAAAACTCATCCCAGACCCATAAAAGAAAGCGTAAAAAGCCCCCTCCAAAGCGGTCTCAGGACGCGAACCAATCCCCAAAATGATGGAAAGCTCCGGCGTAATACAGGGGGAATAGACAAAAGAAAAAGCACAACCAATCAAAAAAGCCATGCCCGTGCCAACCCATTTACCCCGAAACCCTTCAGGCCAATCCACCCGACCACTCAACAAAAAATAAAGACTCACCACCAACAAAAACCAACCCGAAGCCAACCCCAAAACGCTCAGGTTATAAGCAATCTCACGACCAATAGACCAACCCCTGGCATTCAAAGGTGCAAAAAGGATGGAAAACCCAATCAAATAACTCAAACTCGGCAGCAATACCCGAGCCTGCAAACAAGGAGCCCCCTGCCCCCGATAACCCACCAGATAAAGCCCCACAATAAAAAACATGAAGAAAGGCGAAATCTGTAAAATGCACACCTGCCAGATGGAAAAAAAGTTACCAAAGCCCCCCATCAACGCCTGAATACCAGTCACGCTACCAACTCCTCAATCCACAGATAATAATCCTCCACCACATCCTTGATATTGCCGTAAAAAATCCGCTTCACCAAACCATCCTTGCCAATAAAAACCGTGGTGGGCGGCGCGCTGACACCATAGGTGCGGGAGATCGGCTCCCCATCATCAAAACCAGCCGGAAAAGGAGGCGCCTGCTTTGCAACAAAATCCTCAAACTTACTCTCGGCATCCTGCAAACCCACCATCAGGAACTCAACCCCACGGTCGCTGAAACGCCCATGAGCTTCCTTGGTGAGAGGAATCGAATCGTGAGAACAAGGGCACCAGGAAGCCATGAAGGTGATCACCATGGGCTTGCCAGCATGGTCCGCCATGTTCCAGGTGGTTTTGCCATCCACCAGCTTCAGGGTAAAGGGAGGAGCCTGGGAGCCCACCTCCAGCAACGTACGCTTTTCACCCCCACAGCCACTCAACACCAGGCCGACGACCAAAAGCGCCGAAAAAAATCTAGATAAGCTTGTCCAGTTCATATTTCAACAAAGCCTCGGTCACCCCCCCCGCATGGAGATAGCTGACCCGGCCCTCCCGGTCGATAAAATAGGTGGTAGGCATGCCGTAGACCCCAAAATCATCCTTGATCTTGCCGGTCATATCGATGCCCGTAGGGAAGGTGATGCCCTTCTCCGACACAAACCCCTTGGCCTTCTCTTCAGTATCCTGCAAGGCCACACCCAAAAACTGAACCCCCTTGGGGCTATACTCCTGATATACCTTTTCCAGCGCCGAAGCCTCCTCGCCACAGGGAATACACCACGAAGCAAAAAAGTTGATCATCACCGGACTCCCCAGCTTCGTGGCCAGAGAAAATTCCGTACCGTCAAAAAGCACCAGATCCAACGGGGGAGAAGGCTCCCGGGCGACAGGCGACTCACCATTGGGACACCCCCCCAAAGGCAGGGCCAGGGTAAGCAGAAAAATGAGCGTCAAATGTTTGCGGACCCATTTCAACATCAAGGTTCCTCCTCAAAGGGGGGGACAGGCAGTTTCCAGTAATAACGTCTTGGCCGCATGGAGGGGGGTTGAATGATCAACTCCGCCCCGTTGGCCGTGCGGGCTTTTTCAGCCGCTTCCAAAGGAAAAGTGAGAATCCCCTGGCGATGATGACGTTGGACATCTTCATAGAGCATCTGCCACTCCGTCGCCTGAATCGGCTTGCCATCGCCATAATCGATGGAAGTGATTTTGGCCAGGTCCCAGTTGGGAACTATGCCGGAATGGGTGTTAAAATAGATCACAAAAAGCGGCCCATCGCCCATCTTTTCCGGTGTTTGCAGCAACAGATAGCGAATCAAACTCCGGTGGATGGTGGGAAGGTGGATCACATCGAAATAAAGATCCTCATCGCCAAAATCCATCTTCCACAGATGGCTCTTCAAAAACCGCATGATATTTTCCGGAAGCATCGTCGGAATATTGCTCAAAAAATGCTTCTGGAGATAACCGATAATCCCTTCAGCCTGGGGAGGGGTCAGATCCGCTCGATCCAATGCCCCCATGCGAGTGACGATCCACTCCCACTCCATGGCGGTTTTGGGATTGTTTTCCACCACCTCCCGGCTGTGACACTGGCGGGTGCAGCTCTTTTCGTAGAGGAGCTTGGTCTGCTTTTCCGACAGCCCCTCCGCCAACCCATGGCGATGGAGAGCCAGGGTCACCCGATCCCCGGCGTAAGCCAGATACCCCTCCGGCCCCGGCTCCACCAGCCAGAGAAAACCACCCATGGCCACCATGCCGAGGAATAGAACAAAGAGCCCCAGAGTCACCAGAAGAGTTTTCATTCAGCGGTCGCTTTGGCTCTCTTTTTGGCTTTGATCCGACCAACCCCCAAATAGATCCCAAAAAAGACCACCATCAGCCAAATGACCACCCCTCCCCAGAGCATCGCCCAATCCAGGGTGTCGAATCCCCGGGTGTATTGGTAAATTTTCCCTTCAATCCGTTGCAGGGGGGTGAGTTTGGCGGAATCTCCGTAGATGCTGGTAAAGTTGTCGATGATCTCCTGCTTGGTCATCCCCTTGGCGATCAGCTCACCGATCTGGTTTTTCCACGCCAAGCCGCAGCTCATGTTGCAATCTTCCAGCACCAGGGGGCACTGGCAGGGACAGGCAAGATCCCGGGCCACCTCGGTCACCGTCAGCGCCTCTGCCGCCACCCGCCCCGGCAGAATCAATACCATCACCAAAGCCACCAAAAAAAACCACCGCAGCGGAAATCCTCTGGTCATCTCAGGCCTCTCTGCGCTTCACGAAAAACCACGCCCCCATGCCGATCATGAGGATAACCCCGATACCAAACATCAGATAAACCAGCACCCGGGCCTGTTTTTGGGTTTCATAGGGAGAGCCCCACACCTTGGGACCGTCCATCCGGGAATATTTAATATCCACCGAAGGGCGCTGGTCGCTCTTGGCATAGCCCACAGTGATGACCTTTTGCTCCCCCGCTTTGATGTCGTTGAGTTCATAGCGATAGTGGTTGAACCCCTTATCCTCAGCTCGGGTGGCCCCGGGGGGATCGATGGTAAAACCGCTCGCCCGCAGAGGCTCCTGAACATCCACCTCCAAGGTTTGAATGGCGTGGTTGGAACGGATGGTATAATCCACCTTGCGCCACCCCGATTCCGGGTTGATCTGCTCGGGATCGATGGGCACATGGAAGCTCAGATAAAAGTTGGGATAGGGCATTTTCAGCATCACCTCATCCCACTCACCGTCAGGCTTGGTGGTGAAAAGCTGGCAAAAGTGCTGCCCTTCCGGGGAGAGGGAGCAGGCATCGCTCACCACCGCACCCTTGGGTATATAAAAGCTGGTCTCCATGGGAAAAGCCGAAACATCGGTAAACCGGCCATCATAGATCGCCAAAATGCCCGGATCGTCATATTCAGGCCAGATGGCCGCACGCATGCGCCCAATCACCTCTTCCCCGGCCATTCCCACAGCAGGCCAAAGCAGGCAGATCAGCGCAAAAAGGGACAAACCGAGACCCACGCCATGGGCTGAATCCCGGGAAAAGGAGATGGTGTTCATGGTTTAAAAGCTATCTTCCTTGAGGGTTGTCCGGGGTTGTTGCCCCCGATTTTTCCCACTTCGGATCCTTACACCAGGATCCGGGTTAGATTCCGTGGATTTTCAGGACTCCTCACCCGCGATGAGTTCCCGGATTTTGGTGATTTCGAAGGCGATCTTCCGGGGATATTGTTCTCCCTGGAAAAGGGCCACCAACCGGGCCCGGGGATCCACCATGAAGATACCCGAGGAGTGGCTCACCGTATAACCCTCCTCCCCTTCCTTGGGTGGATCGATAAAATAGCCCGCTCCCACCTGCTTGGCCAAAATATCGATCTGGGGTTTGGAACCGCTCACCCCGACAAAGCCGGGATTAAAATAGCTCACATACTCTTTGAGTATCGGGTTGGTATCCCGTTGGGGATCCACCGAAACAAAAATCACCTGAAGCTCTCGACCGATGAGGGTGTCGGTCTGCAAAATGTCATACACCTCGGTCAAAACCCCCATGGAAACCGGGCAGACATCCGGGCAGTGGGTGTAGCCAAAAAAGATCAAACTCCACTTGCCCCGCATCCGATCCCGATCAAAAAGGCGACCGTCAGCATCCTTGAGGGCGAAGGGTTTCAGGGGTTTGGGGCCGGGGAGCAAAATTCCGAACAGCTCTTCAGGCACATTTTCCCACACCGCCCCATCGTCTGAAGCATTCTCTCCACCGCTCATAAAAAAAACGGCGCTGCCGATGAGAGCGACCAGGGTCAAGGCGGCAACCGCCATCAGGAGTGTCTTGTTTTTCATCTGTCAAAGGGGTCCATTGCAATGGAGGGAACACAAACCCCGCCCACCGGAAAATTCATTCAGGGGAGAGGCAGAGTGATTGGAAGGATTTAAAAAACGTATATGAAGAGAATCCCCAGAATGACCACCACGTTGGTTGCCATGCCGAGAAAAATCACCGTGTCGGAAAGGTGTTCCTTTTTGAAAAATTTCATGATCATACCCCAGTAGTGGCCCGAAGCGTTGGTGGGTGGAGTCGTTTTTTTTACTAACCGGGCTTCTCCTCTTTGGCGGGTTGATCAACCTGAAAAGAGGTGCTGCTCTGGCCCGAACCAGGAAGTTTAACTGTCCACCGGGTTTGGTACAAGCGGGTGTAGGGGATTGTTGGCTGGGAGGTGATGTTTCGGGGAAACCTCTGACCGGGGGCGGTGGGGCGTGCCCCCGGTCGGGTGTTCGGATTCAGCTCACTCTTTTCTTCAGCCCATCAGTTCCTGAAGTTTTTTCAGGTTGGCTTTGATGAGGCTCATTTCTGCCGCAGGGATCAGGGGACGGGGCATGCCGGCGTCCACCATGGCGGTTTTCATGTTGGAGATGTGGGCATCCATCTGTGCGAGCATTTTGGCTTTTTGCTCTTTGGGGATGTTTTTGTCGTTTTCGATGCGTTTTCTCTGCTTGGCGATTTCAGTTTCCTGCTGCGCCATCATCCGGGCCATCATTTTTTTCTGCTTGGCCTGCATCTGCTCCTGGGTGAGGGGCTTGACGGGATTGTCGATGGCATCCAGAAGCCGCTTTTTCTCCGCCTGGGGAATCATGGGGTTGTTCTGGATCATCTGCTTGCGCCAGGCATTTTGACGGGCTTGCATCGCCTTTTGCTGGGCTTCCATCGCCTTTTGCATCGCCTTTTGCTGGGCTTGCCAGGGATTATTGGACTGCCAGCTGGGGGTTTTGTTCATATGGGCCATGCGCAGGGATTGGTCCATCTGGGCCAACATCATGCGCTTTTGGTGGGGGGGGATGGTGGGGTTGTTCATGATCTGCTTCTTTTGTGCCACCACCTGGGCTTTCATCTGACCGTGGGCATCCTGGGTCATCTCTTTCATCTTGGCTTTGCCCTCAGCCATTTTTTTCTTCAGGTCGGCAGATCCCTTGGTCATCATCGCCTGGCTTTCGATCACCCGCAGGCCGGTGGTGACGTTATCCAGCATATAAAAGAAGCGCTCGGCGTCCCACTCCTGGGCTTTGAGCTGCTTGCCGAAATCCTTGTCGTAGCGCATTCCGGCCATCATCCATGACCGATCCTGATCGGCCGGCCCCAGGTTTTGCTTGTTTACCCAGGCAGCGAGGGTGCTGTAATCACCAATAAATTTGGCCATTTCCTGTTCTGAAAACGGCTTTTGATCCCACGGATTACCAGCCTGCACCGATCCTGAAAAAGCCAGCACCAAGGCAAGCAACCCCCCCAACAACGCGATTCTTTTCATGTCGTCCTCTATCCTCTGATTTGGTCCGACCCCCAGCCCGGCACACCCGACCCTGGAGGCTTGTCATGGGCAAGGTGACATAATCGGCCCATTCGATTCGTTTTGCAACTTCAGAACTCGATTGGAGCCCCAATCCCGACAAAAAGTTCCACACCATCACCAGGGGAAAATCCCACCCCCAAGCGCCCTCCCCCATTCCACCCTCCCCACCCCTTGGATTGAGTTGTCCTGATGGCGGGTTGAGGTTACCTTTGGATCTCTAAAAGATAACGCTGCTCTCCGGTTGGATGCTGGGTCTGCACAGGAAGGTTCATAAGCCATGTACGTACGCAAAATCGAAGTCAAAAATCTCAAAATGCTGGAGCATTTCATCTGGGAGCTGCCGGAAGATGTCGCCGCTCCGGGATGGCATGTCTGGCTGGGAGATAACGGCTCCGGCAAATCGACCCTGGTTCGCGCCTGCGCAGCAACGTTGATCGGTCCCCGGGATGCCATGGCTTTGAGGCAACCCTGGGGGGGATGGGTGCGCCAGGACAAAGAAAGAGCCACGGTTAGACTCGAACTTACCTGGGATAATGAATGGGATAGATGGGCCAGTGTGGACGATATCTGTACTTTAGAAGTTGAGGCCCTAGCCCATGAAGGAGAAATGGTCGAAAAAAAAGATTTAGGAGCATATGCCGAAAGAGTACATTTAGACATTAATAGATGCCTCGAAGAAAAAATCATACCTCTCGAAATACAAATCGACAAAATAAACAGGTCTTTTTTTGAAAGCCAAGGACTTTTCCCACCCCCTTTTAATCATGCTTGGGGCTACTGGAAAGGGTGGTTTGCAGCAGCCTACGGCCCATTTCGTCGCTTTTCTGGAGGTGGACAAGAGTATAGAGAATTATTTAAAAACCAATCACGCATCTCTCGTTTTTTGTCAGCCTTCGGTGATGACGTAGCTCTGACTGAGGTAGAACACTGGCTTATGCACCTACGATTTGCCCAGCTGGAACGAAAATCTCTTTTTATGTCCGGCCATACTAAACCACCACCCGTATTGCTGGACAACCTGATCCACTTCATTAACCATCCTGGATTCCTACCCAACAGAGTACAACTCAAGGAAGTGAATTCTAATGGAATTCAATTTATTGATAGTAACGGCTGCCAAATTGACATGAACGACCTGAGCGACGGCTTCCGCTCCATCCTCAGCATGACCTTTGAACTAATCCGCCAGCTAGCTGCCACGTACAGAGAAGATCGCCTTTTCAATGAGGACAACACCCAGATCCTAGCCCCCGGCGTGGTGTTCATCGATGAAGTGGACGCCCATCTCCATCCCCGCTGGCAGCGGGATATCGGACCCTGGCTGACGAAGCTCTTTCCCAACATCCAGTTTTTCGTCACCACCCACAGTCCTCTGGTGTGTCAGGGTGCGGTGAAGGGGTCGGTTTGGCGTTTGCCTGATCCCGTTGGAGAGGGGGGGCATCCTGGGGGGCAGGTCAAAGGAGAGGCGCTCAATCGGCTGCTTTATGGCAACATTTTGGAAGCTTATGGATCCGGGGCGTTTGGTCCAGGGATCAATCGCTCTGAAGAGGGGCATCAGTTGCTGATGGAATTTGCCAAGCTGAATCAGAGGAGTTTCAGAGGGCAACTGTCACCGGAGGAAGAGGTCAGGAGGCAGGAACTGAACGGGATTTTCAGCGCCACCCTCCCGGAAGACGATTGACACCATGATCAAGCTCGCCAGCCCAAAGCTCGATCCAGCCAATCAAGCCTATCTGGACAAAAAACAACGGGAAGTAAATCAATCCGGGAGTTATGGCGATCAAGTTGATGCAGCGAAAACAAAATGGAAAAACAAAAGCGACAACCATTTTGGTGCCATCCGAAATGTATTGTCAGGAATGACCCATATCGGTCGGCGTTGCCACTATTGTGAGGACTCATACGCTGACGAGGTGGAACACATCAAGCCAAAAAATCTCTATCCGGATGAAGCCTTTCAGTGGTCCAACTATCTCTTTTCATGCGGCCCCTGTAACGGCAGCCACAAAAATGACCAATTCGCCGTCTTCGATGCCCAGGGACAATTTCACGACATCACTCGCGGCGACAAAGATCCCGTCATCCCTCCCATTCCAGGCGATCCCGCGTTCATCGATCCCCGAGCGGAAGATCCCATGGATTTTTTGTTTCTCGATCTCATCACATTCGCTTTCCTGCCCCATGCGGATAAAGGCAGGGATGCTCTGAAAGCGGATTTCACCATCAACACGCTGGGGCTGAACACCCGCACCGAGTTGGTCGATATGCGCAAAAAGGCATTTCGGGACTTCAAGGCCAGGCTGAAGGTTTATGTCCAGGAAAAACAGGCTGGCCGGGACATCTCTGACCTGGAAAAAATGCACGAACTGTTTTGGCGAGAGCCCCACGCCAGCGTCTGGCGGGAGATGGTTCGTAGCCAACCAAAAATCCCGGAACTCAAGAAACTCTTCCAGCAAGCCCCGGAGTTGATGCTGCCACCGTGAAAAAACACAATTCGGCCCAGCGGAGGCGTTATTTCCCCCCCGCACCCATCTTCCACAGCACCGATTGATCTCCGCCCATCATGGTTTGGGGGAGTGCGCCGTCCCAGTTTTGGGCGCGGACATAATCCACCATGTTGGTGGAATCCTTGAGGGCTTCGGCTTTTTTGACAATTGCTCCCAATAATCCATACATTCAAAAAAGATTTTGACTCTATACTATCAAAAAAAAAGATGGGGGGAATTGGGGGGAATTCCTTCCCCCCAAGGTCTGTCTTTTGATCTTGAACCTAATCTTACAGGTGAGCGCTTTCCATCCCCGGCAGGCGCACCCGGACCGACTCTTCCTGCTCCATCTCTTCCAGCCGCTGATCCATCTCGTGGATTGCCCCATCCAGCTCCGGCAAAATGACATCTTCCAAAGCCCGGGCTCGGCGTTCGGTGCGTTTATATTCATACAGCAGCCGTCGCAGGTTACCGGAAAGCACCGCCAGCTCCGAGAGCTTGGCCAAGGCTTTTTCATACCCTTCCCGGCAGGCGGCCACCTCTGGGGAGGGGTTGACCGCCGGGGGGTGTTCCACCTCTCCCGGGTGATCCTCAGCCTCCACCAGGCGCACACCAAAAAAGCGGCGCTCGGATTGAATAATCGTGGTGTCGTCGTTGGTTTGGGCGGGCTGAACCTGCACCCCTTCCAGGCCGTGGCGTTGGACCCCGTCAGCCAGGGCGCTGATGGCCTCCCCGTGGATTTCCCGGAAGCTTTGATCAAGCTTTTGATAGCGCTCCAGCAGGCGCATCATTTCAGCCGCCAGGAGCAGGCGCTTTTCATCCAAAAAGCGAAAGCCCTCTCCCATGACATGCCGTTCGTCCTTGGCTTCCAGGAGGGCGCTGCGGGTGGGGGTAATCTCCATCGATTGGTAACCCTTCAAACCCCTTCAAATGAAACCCCGGTGGGGTTGTTTTACTTCCGCCTGATATTTTGGGCGATCTGCTCGTCGGACAATCGGGAAAATTCCGAATCAGGCAGCAGGGACAACAGCTCCCAACCCATGGCCATGGACTCCTCCAAGGTACGGGAAGCCTGCTGGCCGACAAAACGCTCTTCGAAGACCTTGCCGAATGCCAGATAGGTGCGGTCGGTTTCGGTCAAACCATCCGTCCCCACCACATTGGCCAACAGCCGCACCTGGGTGGTTTGGGAATAGCTGGCGTAGAGCTGGTTGGAAAGATCCGGATGGTCCGGGTGGGTGAAGCCCTCGCCGATGCCATCCTTCATCAAGCGCGAAAGGCTCGGCAGCACCGAAATCGGCGGAAAAATCCCCTGGCGATCCAGCTTGCGATCCAGGGTAATCTGCCCCTCGGTGATATAGCCGGTGAGGTCGGGAATAGGATGGCTGATATCATCCGCAGGCATAGTCAAAATCGGCAGCTGGGTCAGCGTGCCCTTGCGCCCCTGGATGCACCCGGCCCGCTCGTAGAGTGTCGCCAGATCGGAATACATGTAGCCGGGATAGCCTTTGCGGCTGGGGATCTCGCCGTGGCTGGCGGAAACCTCCCGGAGGGATTCACAATAGTTGGTCATGTCGGTGATGATCACCAGCACATGCCGCCCCTCGACAAAGGCCAGATATTCCGCTGCGGTCAGGGCAAAACGGGGGGCCAGCAGTCGCTGGGTGGAGGAGTCGGAAGCGAGGTTTAAAAACAGCGCCGTATGACCCAAAGCGCCACTCTCTTCCAAAGTTTTACGGAAGGTGTCGGCGGTGTCGTGGGGCACCCCGAGGCCTGCAAAAACGATGGCAAACCCCTCCCCCTCCTCAGCACCATCCTTCTTTTTCCCCACCTCTCCCGGCAGCCGGGCGTGGAGGGCGATATCCAGAGCCAGTTTATTGTGGGGAAGCCCGCCCCCTGAAAAGATCGGCAGCTTTTGACCCCGCACCAGGCTGTTCAACAGATCAATGGAAGAGACCCCGGTCTCGATAAAATCCGCCGGTTTTGCCCGCCGCAGGGGATTGATGGCCGCGCCATCGATCGGCAGATTTTCCACCGCCGCGATCGGGGGACCGCCGTCGATCACCTGGCCCACCCCATTAAAAACCCGCCCCAGCACCCCCGGCCCCAAATTGAAGGAGATGGGGGCTCCGGAAAAACGCACCCGGGTTTCATCCAGAGCCAAACCGCTGGTCGCCTCCAGCACTTCGATGGTCATGTAGTCGTCGTCCAGAGCGGCGATGCGACCCAGACGCCAGCGGCCATCGTCTCCCATCACCTCCACCGCTTCGTTCAAGCCCACATCCACCCGACGCTTGGCGAAAAGCAGGGGGCCTTCAATCCGGGTGACCGCACCGGACTCCTGAAGATTGACCAATTCACTCATAACGACGCCCCCTCACCGCTGGCAAGCCCTTCCAAGGCGGCCCCGACCTCTTCCATCAGTTTATCAAAACCTTCCGACATTTCTTCGCTGATCTCATCCCCCATGCGGCGCAGGCGGCGCACCACGGGCAGGGCGGCGATCTCTTCCACCTCCACCCCCCGTTGGACCACCTTTTCCGCCTGGTCGATAAAGCCGTTCAAAACCGCCATCATCCGCCCCTGCCGCTCCGGGGAGCAGTAACGATCATTGACCGAAAAAGCGGATTGCCTGAGGAAGGCATCATTGACCAGATCCGCCGACAGCAAAATCAGCTGTTGCTGGGGCGGGAGTGCATCCTTACCCAAAATCCGCGCCATCCGCTCCAGCCGGGTCTGCTGCTCCAGCAGGGTCAAAAAGCGCCGCCGCTGCTCCGCCCACTGGGGATGCCCCTGTTTATGCCACCAGGGAGCCAGGGCCATGGCATCCTCGGAATAGCTGGCCAGAGGATCCACCGCCGGATAAAAACGCGCCTGGGCCCGCTTGCGATCCAGCGCCCAAAAGTTGCGCACATAGCGCTTGGTGTGGATGGTGACCGGCTCGGAAAAATCGCTCGATGGGGGACTCACCGCACCGATAATGGTCAAGGATCCCCCCTTACCCGACAGCGTCCGCACCCGGCTGGCCCGCTCATAAAATTCCGCCAGGCGGGTGGTGAGATAAGCCGGATAGCCCCCCTCGCCAGGCAGCTCTCCCAACCGCCCCGACACCTCCCGCAAGGCTTCGGCCCAGCGGCTGGTGGAGTCGGCCATGATCGCCACATGCAGCCCCTGATCCCGGAAATATTCCGCCACCGTCACCCCGGTATAGATGCTCGCCTCCCGAGCAGCCACCGGCATGTTGGAGGTGTTGGCGATCACCACCATCCGCTCCATCAGGGCGCGCCCCGTGCGGGGATCTTCCAGGTGGGGAAATTCATCCAGCAGCCCCGCCATCTCGTTGCCCCGCTCCCCGCAACCGAGATAGACGATCACATCGGCGTTGCACCATTTGGCGATGGTCTCCAACAGCACGGTTTTACCCGTCCCAAACCCACCCGGCACCGCCGCCTTGCCCCCCCGGGCGACCGGAAAGAGCGCATCCAAAATCCGCTGGCCGGTCAACATCGGCGGGCCGCTGCCCAGGCGCTCCCCAACAGGCCTGGGGGTGCGCACCGGCCAGAGCTGACTCATGGCGATGTCGTGGATTTTTCCCGAGCCATCCTTCAGGCGGCAGACCGTTTCGGTTTCGTCATACTCCCCCTTGGGCTGAATCTCCATCACCTCGCCAGGAGAGCCCGGCGGCACCAGGCACCCCTGGGATTTGGCATCGGAGTTGGGTCGGCGGGCGGAGCCGAAAAGATCCCCCCCCTTTAAAATCCGCCCCGGTTTGACCTTGGGGTTGAAGATAAATCGAACCGGTGGCAGCTCCTCCAAACCCGCCTGGATAAAATCCCGATCCTTGCCTTCCAGGGGCCGCAGCAAACCATCAAAAATGCCCCCCAAAAGCCCCGGCCCCAGGCGCACGGCCAATGGCATGCCCTGGCCCACCACCCGATCCCCCGGACGCAGGCCCGTGGTGTCTTCGAACACCTGGACGGTGATCTCCTCGCCGTTTAAGCGAACCACCTCCCCCAGGAGCCTTTTTTGCCCCACCAAAACCGACTCGTTCAACCGAAACGGTGATTGGGTCCGGCCCTTCAACACCGGCCCGCTGATCCACTGGATGACCGCCTCGTTCATGTTTGACCCCCGGTGGTTTCCAAAAGCGCCAGCAGCCGGGCATCGATGGCCCCACGGTCGGCTTGCAGTCCCTCGGCGCTGCCGTCGATGCAGGTTCCCCCGCTACAGATGCAAAGCCCCGCTGAAAGGGTGGCATCCACCTCAAAACGGGTTGTCTCCCCAACCTCTTGCGTCACGCGCTCTCCCCCATCCTTATTATCACCAACCGCTCCCCCACGGCGCAGCTCACCGCTCTCCCACCCCTGGGGATGACGCACCCGCCAGGGGCCTGGTGGCAGGTGGGTGGTGGCCTGTTTTACCAGATGCCCGACCCATCTCCCCCGCGCCCGGGGATCTTCCCAGCGTCGCTGCAACTCCGTTCCCAGCAGCACCCGCCCTTTTTTGATCAGAGTGTTGGCCACCTGTAAGCGGTGTTGGCGAAATTCGGTTTCCTGCTGGGCCCGGGCGCTTTTCAAGGCGCGGGATTCCCGCTCCCGCTCCTCCCTGACCACCTTGTGCATGCGATCCCGGGCCTCCCGGTGGGCTGCCCGGGTGATTTGGGCCGCCTCCTGTCGGGCTTCGGCCAAAATCTCTTCACAGCGCGCCACCCGCTCCGCCTCCACCAGATCCAACATGGCGGTCAGGCGGTCGGGCTTTTTTTCAGCTTTACTCATGCCCCGATCCCCAGGCTGTTTTTGAGCATCACCGCAATATCCGGTGGCCCAACGCCCCCTCGGGCGTCCGGAATCACCAATACCATGGGATGTACCCCCATCAATACCTTGGCCAGATGCGCTTCGGCGATCTGCCCGGCCACCTCCCCGGTCAGGAGGATCAGGTCGGCGTGATCCATCCCCTTTTGCAGGGTCTGCCACTCTTCCCCCGCTGCCGGGATTTCAGTGCGCACCCCCGCCAACCGCCAACCGGCCGCAGAGACCTCGTCACCGATAAAAAGGGGGGCGGGCATCAGCCCAGACGGTTCAAAATGAGGATGGAGACGATGAGGCCGTAGATGGCGATCCCTTCCGCCAGCCCCACCAAAATCAACATCCGGCCCATCAGCTCCGGTTTTTCGGTGATGGCGCCGATGGCGGCGCTACCGACGGTCGCCACCGCATAACCCGCCCCCAGGGAGGAGACCCCGGTGGCGAGGGCGGCTGCCAGATAGCCCCATCCCGCATCCACCGGCGGGGCGCTGGGGAGTACCGCTCCCCCAGAGGCCAGGGCCGGAGAGCCCATCAACAACAGGGTGGCTCCAGCGGCCAAAATTCCGGTAAAAACAGTCAAGGCGACGATCAACTTGGTACGTGCGGGCATTTTTACTCCCTCCTGAAGGATCCTTCAAACCAACGCTTGATATCGAGTGAATGCTTATAAATCCCTAATTCTCAACGGTCCCTTGCTACCAGACCGGTTCAGTCATGCCAAGGTGTGCTTCGGCGGCTGTCGTTCAAGGCACGCTCTCATAACCCGGCGGTGGGGAGAGGGGCTTGAAGGGCCTGCCATCCCCGGTGAGAAAGCGCACAAAAAATTCAAACAGCACCAGCCGTGTGGTCTGCACCGAAACCACCAACCCTTCCAGCACCAATATCAGTAGATTACCCAATATCAGCACCACCAACCCGGCCACCCCCCCACCCACCACATCGGAAAGGGTCAAAACCGCCTGGGAGAGCCCCGCATGGGCCAGGGCGAAGGCCCCCACCCGGGAAAAGGAGAGGGTGTTGATCATCAGCTGCAGGCCTGTTTCCAGCAGATGGCCCAGCCCCGTCAGGAGCGTCATCACCCCCGGCTTGAGGCGCTGTCCCCCCAGCAGATACCAGACCACCCCCGCCCCTGCGATCCAGGGACCAGCCGGGTGGACGATGGTGGTGAGCAGCCCCAGATAGAGCAACACCTCGCCAACATCCTTTTTCAGCCATTTATCCTGCTGCCCCCGCCAAGAGGCCCCCAGGCCGTTTAAAGCCAACCCCGTCAAAATCACCAGCGCCCCCAATAACATGGGGGTACCCAGCACCTCCAGGGGGTGGGCCGTGGGGTGGAGCCAGAGGGGAGGCATGATATCCTCCCGACAAAAGATGGAGCCAAAGAGAAAACCAAACACGATGGCCATCGCGCCACCGCTGACCAAAAGCGCCCCCCCCGGAAGTTTTTTCTCCCGCAGATACCAACCGAGCCCCAAGAGTACCGCTCCCTGGCCCACATCGCCAAACATATAGCCAAAGAGCAGCGGGGCCAATATCGCCAATATCGGGCTCGGATCGGCCTCCTGCCCCCCAGGGGTGCCCAGCAGTTTGGGAAATATTTCGAAGGGTTTGGCCCACCAGGGATTGGCCAGCACCAGAGGGGGCTCTCCCGGGGGTTGGGCTGAAAATCCCAGCAATCCCCGCACGCCGGCCTTTTCCAAAGCCCGGTTTAAAACCGCCTCATCGTCCCGGTCGGTCCAACCGGTCACCAGGGCAAAGTGGCCACTGCCGGAGACCTTCTCCACCGTGGCATAAAACCATTGCAGCTCGGCCACAGCCCCCAAATATTCAGGGATCCGATATTGCTCCCCCAGAGCTTTGAGCTGCCGCTCCAGATCCGCCAATTGATGGCGTGCTGCCAGCGCTCTCTTTTCCAACTCGGTCAGCGCTTCATGGGGGAGGCCCCGCAACCAGTCGGGGAGGGTCAGGGGGCGCCCTTTGGCGGCGACCACCTGATCAGAAAGGCGCGCCATCGCCTCCCGGGGAGCGACGGCTGCCCAAAAATGGTGTTGCCGGGTCGTCACCCCATGCACCATCACCTCGGGCTCCACCTCCAACTCTTCGCCTCCTGTCGGAAGCAAAAAAAGGCCGCTTTCCAGAACGCCTTGAGCCCCCATGCCCCGCCTGAGCAGAGAGAGATCCAACGACCCCTCCCCCATGGCGATGAGCCACTCCTCCAGGAGTTTCAGCTCCAAGGCCTCCGCCCCCCGGGCCTGGTGCGCCATTACCAGAGGTTCCGCTTTCCCTTGCCACCCTTCCAGAGCCGCCACAGCCTGGGCCATCAGGGTTCGGGGATTGTTCAGCAGTGGGTCAGAACCCCTATTTTCAGCGGCAGGCCAGTAGGGGCGAAAGCGATCACTCAGGTGCTCAAAACGATCCAAAAGCGGGGCCAGCTCCGGCAGAAGCGTCGGATGCATCTCCCGGCCATCCGCTTCCAGCTCCACGGCTCTGCGGGCTGCCAGCAACGCCACCGAACGGGGCAGGTCGTCCCTGGTGACCACCAATCGAAACCAGCGGGCCGGTTTGGGGCGGGAGATGATCATGAAGCCCCCCCACCAGGGGCAAAAAGCAGTCGCCTGGCCAAAGCCCCCCGCAGCCGTTCCAGCTCCAGCGCGGTGAGAAAAAGATGAATGAACACAGCAGAAGGTTTCAGCAGATGACGGCGAAATCGCAACACCAGCTGTCGGCGCAGCCCCTCTCGACCGGTTTCACTCCCCGGAAGGGCTGCCGCCAACGCTTCCAAATGGGACTCCACCAGCTGGATCAACCCCTTGAAGGCTGCCTTTTGATGACGATCCAGGGCGGGCATCAACCGAAAAAAATGGGTTCCCCAAGCTGTCAGCATCGAAGCCTCAGAGCGATCATGGGTGAGAAGGAGTCCCAGGTCGGCGACGCCTGCCCCCCCTTTGGCCCCCTCCGCATCCACCAGAGGCCCCAACAGGGGATCTTCAAACATCCAGGAAAGAGGCGTCCCCCCCCCCTTGAGATAGGCCAAGGCAGGCAGCTCCGGCAAAACCCCGGTCCACTGCACGGCTGGTTGCCAGGGGATGGGCAGCCAGGAGGCGACCTCGGATACGTGGAGGCGGAATCCTTCCCGCAGACGCCCTTCAAGTTGATGGATGGTGGTTTCCGGCGCGATGTTGAGTAACCAGGGAGCCAGGTCCGTCTCCCGGGCTTGCTGGAGAAAGGGTGAAAACGCCTCAATGGCCAGCAGCCGCTCCCATTCGGTTTCGTCCAGATGGCGTTTGTGGCGGGCCTGAATCCGGGCCTGGGCATATGGAAAACCCACCCCCCCCATCATGACACGCTCCCATTGACGGCCTCAATTGCAACGCTGGATTCAACCTGAACAGAAACAGCTGTGATGACCCCAGAGATGGCCCAGCCTAAAATCCGGCTTGAACGCCCAAACGCGATGCCCATCAAGCTGACTCACCACCGGTCAGCTGGTCGGCCAGGATGGCTACCGCTTCGGCCAGGGGTTGGTCGGCGGCGCTGGGGCGCACCTTGTGACCCATGGCTCGTTGGTTGTCCAGGAGCATGTGATCGATGCGGTTGTTGATTTTTTTGTTCCGGCGCTTGCGCAGGCGGCTGATGCGCTTGTCGAGCCGCTCTTCAATCCGTCGAGCCTCTTCCCGGGCGATCAACAGCAGACGTGCGGACTCTTCCCCACACCTGGCCACCGATTCCCGAGCCGACTCCTCAGCGGCCAGCACCTGGTTGATGGCGGCTTCCACCGATTGACCCCCACTCCCCCCCGATCCGGAATCAGCCATCCCCACTCCTCCAGCCAGCTTCATGAATACGCGCCACCATCTCCATGTATCGATTCCCCAAACCAAAATGATTTTTTCACGCAACCCATAAATTCATTTTTACTGGTTATGGGTCGGCTGACAACCTCTTTTGAACATCCCCAACTTCAAAAAACATCCCGACACCCGAACCTTTGCGGAGAAACTCAACCAGTGTGCTCTTTCAAAAAAGCCACCAGGGATTCATCAATGGGGGCATAGATCTCCCGAAGCTGGGCCAAAGCGTTGTCGGCTGCGGACCAATCCGTCGCCCGAATCGAGCGGTGGAGCTGGCGGGCGGGTTCCTTGAGCTGGGGAAAGAGCACGTTGGCCATGCTCCCTTTGAGCACATGGGCCTTGGCCCGGGCGGTGCCCTGATCCCGGACAGTGAGATCCTGCTCCAGGCTGTTCATCAGATCGGGAAGCTGATCATGAATCACCCCGACCACCTCCAGATGGTTTTCCTTGGGGAGCCCCATGGTTTCCAGGGCGACGACCAGATTCAAGGGGGCGGGGGCAGAGGGGTCAGCCGAAGTAAGAGAGGAGGTGTCGGGAAGAGCCAGAGGCTCTTTAAGGCCGGAAGCGGTGGGAAAAAACCGCTCCAACATGGCCAGGAGATTGGCCATGGTGACGGGCTTGGCCAAAAAGGCGTTCATTCCGGCACACGCACAGGCGTTGCGGCCCGCCTCGGTGATATCCGCCGTAAAGGCCACCACCGGCACCGGCGCCAACCCCTGGGCCAACTCCCACTCCCGGATGGCGCGGGTGGCCTGGATGCCATCCATCACCGGCATCTGGCAATCCATGAATATCAGATCGAAATCCCGCTGCTGACTCGCTTCCATGGCGAGCAGACCATCGGTAGCGGTCTCCACCAGCTCCGCACTACACCCCAGTCTGACCAGCATGCCCCGGGCTACCTTGAGGTTGGCGGTCTGATCATCCACCAGCAGGATGCAGGCTTGAGCCCAGGGACGGGGCGCCTCGCTCCCTGGTGTGGTCGCCGCAGTCGTCGCCGTCGCCACTGCTCCCGAAAGTTTGGGCGCCTCCCGGGTCGGGGGTTTATCTTTGGATTTGCCCTTGGACTTACCTTTGGATTTGCCCTTGGATTTACCCTTGGATTTGCCTGAAGATTCATCCGGGAGCTTGGCCGGGGTGCTGGTGGATGATGGGGCGGTGGATGACTCCCCAATCGCCAGAAACGTCTCACCACCAGGTCGCGCCTGAACCATGGCCGCATAGAGCTGATCGACGCTGAAGGGCTTTTGCAGACAGATGGCCGAACCGGGCAGTCCGGCAGCCTGATCCCAACCCCGGTCCAGTCGATCCGTCAGAAGAATGAAGCGGGTGTGCTCGTCGGAAAAATCCCGCAACCGGGAAAGATCCAGGCTCCCCTCCTCTCCGGGTCGCAGGTTGAAGATCACCATATGATAGGGACGCCCGGCATTGACCGCTTCCTGGAGAACACTCCAGGCGGTACCGGGCTCTTCCACATGGCCGAAACGGGTGCCCTTGGCGGAGAGAAAATTTTGCAGGAGGGCCAGCTGCAATCCGGTGCTGGCCACCACCATCACCCGCATCCCCCTGAGCGCGGTCTGATCGGGTCCGGGGACCGATATTTGCTCCTCCAGCTGGACGGTAAAATAGAAGCAGCTGCCCGAGTCGGTATAGGGGTTGTCGTCCACGCCGATCTCTCCCCCCATCATTGTCACCAGATGGCGACAGATGGAGAGCCCCAGCCCCGTACCACCAAACTCCCGGGTGGCGCTGTTGTCCACCTGGGTAAAACGCTCAAAAATGGTGTCCTGTTGAGCCTGGGGGATGCCCGGGCCGGTATCGCGCACCTCAAAGAGAAACTCCTTCCCCCGCTCCAAACGACACACCGGCCCACCATAAAGCTCCACCACCCCCCCCTCGGGGGTAAACTTGATGGCGTTGCCGATGAGGTTGGTAAAGACCTGGGCCATGCGGTTGGGATCCCCCCGCAGGTTCAGAGGCAGCTCGGTGGGCACAAAAACCGTCAGCTCCACCCCCTTGGCGTGGGCCATGGGGGCCAAAGTCATGGCCACTTCGTCCAGAAGCTCCCGGAGATCAAAATCGACGATATCCAGGGAGAGCTGCCCCGCCTCGATCCGGGACCAGTCGAGAATGTCGTTGATGAGCACCAACAGCCGCTTGCCGGAGCTGAAGGCAAGCTGTAGATATTCCCGAAAACGGGGTTCCAGGGGGGCCTCCTGGAGGAGTTCCATCATGCCGAGAACGACATTCAGGGGGGTGCGGATTTCGTGGCTCATGGTGGCCAGAAAAGCGCTTTTGGCCTGGTTGGCGGCCAGGGCATCATCCCGGGCCACAGCCAGATCCCGGGTGCGCTGACGGACGGTCTCTTCCAGCTGATTTTGTTGGCGAATCAGCTCTTCCTCCGCCTCCTTGCGCCGGGAAATGTCGGTCTGGATAGTGATAAACTGATAGGGTTTGCCCGACTCATCCAGGAAGGGGACGATGGTGGATTCCTGCCAGTAGAGGCCACCATCCTTGCGGCGGTTGCTGAAGCTGCCGTGCCACACCTCCCCCCCCAGCACCGTGCGCCAAAGCTTGTCAAAATAGGCCTGGGAGTGACGCCCGGAATTGAGCACCCGGTGATCCTTGCCGAGGATATCGTCCAGACTGTATTGGCTCACTTCCTGAAACTTGTCGTTGATGTAGACGATGCGACCTTTTGCATCGGAAATGGAGACGATGGCGTGCTGGTTGAGGGCGAAGAGCAGGCGCTCCTGCTTGGCCAAGGATTCCCGCAGCTCCCGGGTGGCGTCGTTCACCCGCTTGGCCAGGTCCAGATTGGAGCGGCGCAGGGTCTCCTCCATCTCCCGATTGCGGACCACCGCCGGAACCCATTTCAGCAGTCCCAACGCCAGACAGACAAATCCCGGAAAGTTACCCAGAATCTCTTCCAAAATTTCGAAGGGCTGAAAAAAAGCAAATTCGTCGAGGACATCAAAAATCCGCCCCAGACAGAGGAAGGCAAAGCCCGCCAGGATCAGATACCAACCCGGCTGCTCCTTAAGCCCGGAACGCCAGCTCATGGGGAGCAGAAAGCCCAGGGTGGCCATGAGGGCGATCGCTACGAAGGATTCGAGAAAAAGGTCGATCATATGATGTGCTTCCCGGCGTCCCCCCCGGACTGAACCACGATTTTAATGAAGTGCCCCGTCATAAAGCCCATTTCCCATCATGACATGAGCCGAATATGGCACCAACCTGGCCGATCTGGCGTAATCTGGCCAATCTGGCGCAATCTGGCCAATCTGGCGCCAACCGACCTCTATCAAAATACCCACTTGGAATAAATAGAACGCAAACCGATATTTTATAACCCAAACCGGTTGCCGCAAGGGAGGGAATTGGCTTAACCTGCACCGGTATGAAACTCTGGAAACCATCCCCCCTGATCCGCCGCCGGTGGCGTCGATTCAAAGCCCATCGACGCGGCTACCTCTCCCTGTGGCTTTTCGTCGCCCTGTTCGGACTTTCCCTGGGCGCTGAACTCATTTCCAACGATAAACCCCTGCTGGTTCACTTCCAAGGAACCTTTTATTTTCCTTTATGGAATACCTATCCCGAGACCACCTTTGGTGGGGACTTCGAAACCGAGGCGGATTATAAGGATCCCTATCTGACAGAGATCCTCAACGCTGGAGAAAACTGGCTGATCTTTCCCCTGAACCCCCATAGTTTTGATACCATCAACACCGAACTCAGCCAGCCCGCCCCTTCCGCCCCTGATGGACAAAATTATCTCGGTACCGACGACCGCGCCCGGGATGTGTTGGCCCGATTGATCTACGGCTTTCGCCTGTCGGTGCTCTTTGCCTTGGGCCTGACCATCATCGGCGTCGCCATGGGTATCGTGGCCGGGGCGGTACAGGGCTATTTTGGTGGCCGCACCGATCTTTTTCTCCAACGCTTTATCGAAATTTGGGGATCGATGCCGGAGCTTTATCTGCTGATCATCTTTGCCGGTATCTTCAACCCCAGCGTCTTGCTGCTGATCATTCTACTCTCATTGTTCGGTTGGATGGGACTGGCAGATTACGTTAGAGCTGAATTTTTACGTGCCCGTAACCAAATCTACGTCAAAGCGGCCCGGGCGATGGGTGTGGGGGATCGCACCATCATGTTTCGACACCTGCTCCCCAACGCCATGACCCCGGTGATCACTTTTCTGCCGTTTCGCATCTCAGGGGCGATCTTAGCACTCACCAGCCTCGATTTTTTGGGCCTGGGCGTGCCTCCCTCCACCCCTAGCCTGGGAGAGCTGCTCCGCCAGGGCAAGGCCAACATCGAAGCGTGGTGGCTCTCTCTCTCCACCTTTGTGGTGCTGGTGGTGATGCTGCTGCTGCTCAATTTTATCGGCGAAGCCCTGCGGGATGCCTTGGACCCCAGGAAGGAATAGAGAATCAGCATGCCCCTTCTCCTCGACGTAAGGGATCTCTCCGTCACCTTTCACACCGAACTGGAAACAGTCGCAGCAGTGAAGGGCATTTCTCTGCAGCTGACTCCGGGAGAGACCCTGGCGGTGGTGGGGGAATCGGGAAGCGGCAAGACCGTCGCCGCTCTCTCCCTGCTGAGACTCCTGCCCCCCTCGGCCAAGATCACCGCCCGTTCCATCCAATTCGACAACCGAAATATCGCTGATTTGGATGAGGAGGGGCTCCGCCGGCTCCGGGGCAACGACATCGCCATGGTGTTCCAGGAGCCCATGACCGCGCTGAATCCGGTCTATCCCATTTTCCGACAGCTGGCAGAACCCCTCACTCTGCATCAGGGACTGGCATCGAAAGAGCTTCGGCAACGGGCGGTGGGGTTACTGGAGATGACCGGTATTCCGGATCCCGAAAGCCGCCTGGACAGCTTTCCCCATCAACTCTCCGGGGGACAGCGGCAGCGGGTGATGATCGCCATGGCCCTGGCCTGCCGCCCCAAGCTCCTGATTGCCGATGAACCCACCACGGCTCTTGATGTCACCATCCAGGCACAAATATTGACCCTGCTGAAAAAACTCCAGCAGGAGCTGGGCATGGCCATGCTGCTGATCACCCACGACCTGCCCATGGTGCGCCATGTGGCGGATCGGGTGGCGGTGATGCGGCTGGGGGAGGTGGTGGAGAGCGGGGCGACCCAAACGGTCTTCGATCATCCCCAGCACCCCTACACCCAAATGCTCCTCTCAAGCCTTCCCAACGCCAACCCACCGGAGCGGCCCCAGAAGAGCACCCCCCTCTATCAAGCCCGGAATGTGCGCTGCCATTTTCCCATCAAAAAGGGATTGTTCAAACGCACCGTCGGTCACATCAAAGCGGTCGATGGGGTGAGCCTCACCTTGCGCCGGGGAGAGACCGTCGGGGTGGTGGGAGAGTCGGGCAGCGGCAAAACCACCCTGGGTGAAGCCCTTCTGCGTCTGAACGACAGCCAAGGGGAGCTGCTGTTTGACCGGCAGGATCTCATCACCGTCAAACGGGGGGCTCTGCGTGCCCTGCGTCGGCGCATTCAGGTGGTCTTCCAGGATCCTTTTTCCTCCCTCTCCCCCCGGCTTACCATTCGGGAAATCATGGAAGAGGGGCTGCTGGTGCATGGCTTGGAACCGAACCTGGAAGCCCGAAACCTGCGCATCGACCGGATATTGACCGAGGTGGGACTCTCCGGGGAGATTGGGGAGCGCTATCCCCATCAATTTTCCGGGGGGCAGCGCCAGCGCATCGCCATTGCCCGGGCCATGGTGTTGGAACCGGAACTGCTGGTGCTGGACGAACCCACCAGCGCCCTGGATCTCTCGGTCCAGGCCCAAATATTGACCTTGCTGGGCAACCTGCAAAAAAGCCATCACCTGGCCTATCTCTTCATCTCCCATGATCTCAGGGTGATCCGGGCGCTCTCCCATGAGGTACTGGTGATGCACAACGGTCAAGTGGTGGAGCACGGCCCCACCCGGGAGCTGTTCGACTCCCCCCAACACCCCTACACCCGGAGGCTCCTGTCAGCCGCCCTTGATCTATCCGCCTGAGCCCCTTTTGGGTGGATCGATTCTCTCCTGTTGGATAAACAGCTGCCAGGGATGAATGAAACCAGGCCACAAAAGGCTTAAACCCGCTTTTTTGCTTGACAAAACAGCCCCCTGCTGCGTTCATGAACAGGCAGGAGCAAGGGGCCAAAATCGGCTGTAACAGGCTCTTCAATCAATCAGACCACTCCCTTCAAGGCGATCATCATGAAACAGGGTAAAAAAGCACTCCGGAAGATGGAGCAAACCGGCAAACCGCTGCAAAAAACCGCAGAGTGGATCGCCCTTGAAAACCATTACGATAAAATCCGGGATATCCATCTGCGGGATCTCTTTGACAAGGATCCGGAACGGTTCAGCCGTTTTTCCCGTTCCTTCCCCGGATTTTTGGTGGATTTTTCCAAAAACCGCCTGAACAACAAAACCCTCTCCCTGCTGCTGGATCTGGCCAAGCGCGCCGGGGTGGAAAAAGCCCGGGACCTGATGTTCCAGGGGGCGGCCATCAACTGGACTGAAAAACGCCCGGCACTCCATCCGGCCCTACGCAATCGCTCTGATTCGCCCATGGGTCCGAAGGATCAGGATGTGATGCCGGAAGTGACGGCCACCCTGGACCGGATGAAAGCTTTTGCTGAAGGTGTGCGCACCGGCAAGCTCAAGGGGAGCAGCGGCAAGCGTTTTCGCACGGTGGTCAATATCGGCATCGGTGGCTCCCATCTGGGTCCGGAGATGATCACCCGGGCGCTCCATTCCTATGGCCAACCCAAGCGGGGCAAAGGAATAGCAGTGCGCTTTTTGGCCAACATCGATCCCACCGCCTTCAAAGAAACCGTTGAGGAACTCAATCCCCAGGAGACCCTTTTCATCGTCTCCTCCAAATCCTTCACCACCACCGAAACCCTGACCAATGCCCGCTCTGCCTGGGAGTGGGCGGAAAAGAGCCTGGGGGAAAAGACCGGTCACCATTTTGCCGGAGTAACCGCCCAAGTGGAACGCGCCCGGGAGTGGGGTATCGATCCGGAGCGGGTTTTCCCCCTCTGGGAATGGGTTGGAGGGCGCTACTCCTGGGCCTCGGCCATCGGTCTGTGTGTCGCCTGCCGCATCGGTTTTGACCATTTCGAAGAGCTGCTGCAAGGGGCCCACGAGATGGACCGCCACTTCCAGGAGGCCCCCCTGGAAGAAAATATTCCGGTGCTCATGGCCATGATCGGTATCTGGTACCGCAATTTTTTCAACACCCAGACCCAGGCCATCCTCCCCTACAGCCACGCCCTGGGTGCCTTTCCGGCCTTTGTGCAGCAGCTGGATATGGAATCCAACGGCAAGTCCATTGACCTCAACGGCGAGCGGGTCCGCTATCAGACCGGTCCCGTCGTCTGGGGGGAGAGCGGCACCTTGAATCAGCACTCCTTTTTTCAGCTGCTCCACCAGGGCAAATTCCTGGTGCCAGCTGACTTTATCGGCTTTGTGGAGCCTCTGGAGGAAGCTTCGGAGTCACATGGGGAGCTGATGGCCCACTTTTTTGCCCAGAGTCAGGCCTTGATGCTGGGTCGCAATCCCAAGGAGGTCAAAAAGGATCTCCTGGCCCGGGAGATGTCCCCCAAGGAGATCGCTCCCCTCCTCCCCCATCGCACCTTCCGAGGCAATCGGCCCTCCACCACCCTGCTCATCGACCAGCTCACCCCGCGCAATCTGGGGGCTCTGATCGCCCTTTATGAGATGAAGGTGTTTGTTCAGGGAATCATCTGGCGGATCAACAGCTTTGATCAGTGGGGGGTTGAACTAGGCAAGCAGCTGGCTGAAAAAATTCTCAATGAGGGGAGCTTGGTAGCGAACAACGGCGGGGCCGATCTCTCCCATCACGACCCCTCGACCCGGGGATTGCTGCAACATTTTGCCCAGCACCTGGAATAGAGCAGTTCTATCTCAAAATTGGATACTCTTCCCTGACTCGTCATCCCCGCGAAAGCGGGGATCCAGGGAGGTCCAAATGGCCCTTAAGAAAAAATCAAATCCTCTGAAAGCCCGTAACTTTGCAGAAAGTTACAGAAGGTTTGGGAAGGTTCGTGCCAGACATCCTGGATTCCCGCTTTCGCGGGAATGACAGCAAAAGGGTAACGGAATATGTCCAGTTTTTGATTGGAATGACTATAAACTTCCAAACCCTGGAAAACCCTGAGATTCCAAACCGTTCAAAAAAAAAGAGCCGCACTTAAAACGGCTCCCAATCATTCATCCACCTTTCAGATCAGGCTCACCACTCCATAAGGAGCCCCTGAACGATCCGCTTGGTATTTTCACCATTCTGATCCATGGAAGGATCGAGAATGGCGTGAATCTGACTTAAGGCTGCCAACGCGAGCCGAACGCTTCTGGCATCAAGCTGTCGCAACCCCTGGCAGGCCGGTTCCAAAACCCGCGCCACTTCCCCGGCCAACTCTTCCGCCTCATGGAAACCATGGCGGCCAACCATTTGGCCAAGCCCCTGCATGGCCCGGCAGGCCCGTTCCGTCAAATCCTGATCATCGGGGGCCTGTTCCAGGATCAAGAGCAAAAAATCCAACTCCTGCAAAAGCGACAATACATCACTCTCAACGACCCCCTTGGAAAAGCCCGGAGGCACCTTCAACGCCTGTTTTCCCCTCAAAGGCAAGACATTCATGTGATTCCTTTCAACCTGTGCGCCCCCAATCCAAACCCGATTTGCAGCGTTTGTTTGGTAGGCAACGGCTATGATACCCCTCTGATCCGTGATGGCTCATCCCAGCCCTACTCCACCGGCTGATCGACTTCCCCTGTCTGGATGAGTCCATCACGTTTACAAAAACTTCATTCCGGCATTCTGGGAACCGGCAACCAATGGCTGGGATTTTCCATCCCTTTACCCAAGGCCACTCTGTTCCTGAACACCCCCTCCTGATCAAAGTGACCGATCTCCACATCCTTGCCGTCGGTCACCAATACTTCCATTTCCACTTCCGGTGCATATCCCTTGATATCAATCCACAATCTTCCCAACACCTTGCGCAGCTTTTTGGTTTTCATTTCAACTGATTCGTACCCCACAGACCTGTGCCGAGTACCCAACTCCCGAGTCTCCACACCATCGGTCCAGGAATACCCCCTGGTCCCGCTATCCATTATTTTTTCGTTTTTAAACACCTGCCCCCCCACCCCAACTCACTGACCCATTATCGACACCCCAGCCCCCGTCCAACTTCAAAATAGATATTTAAAACACCCTGCCTGCTCACCTGCTGCCTGTTGAAGCTACTGATATCAAAAAACCCTGCCTGCTCACCTGCTGCCTGTTTTTAGACGTAAAGAGACAACGCCCCCTTACGCCAACAACTGTCCGCACAAAATGGGCCAACCGCTAAAAACATGCTTTTTCCATTTGTTTTCATATGGATACAGACGAAAAACCCAATCCTTCCACGCCCTGCCAAGGATTGAAAGAGAAGTTGACAGATCACGTGTTTATGATTGATTAACAGCCAGTTGCAGAAGATGTCCAAAAAATTGCACCCGCAAGAAAAGTTGCACCCATTTGCAGATGTTCTTTGGCCTATTGGGAGATATGAAATGGTGGCAGGTGAATCAGGAGATCGATTTGGAGATATGAAATGGTGGCAGGTGGATCAGGAGATCGATTGGCGGGGTTTGAAAAAAATAAAGCAAGACCTTGGGGCTGCGCCCCAAACCCGCTGGATATGGAAAATCAAAAGATAAAATCAAAAGATAAAATCAAAAGACAAACCGTGGGCTCTGCCCACACCCGGAAGGGGGATAATCCCCCTTCACCCCTAACAGTAAAAACAAAGTCGGTTTGTAAATTGTCAGCCAGGGCTGGTTTTTTTCTTGCGCAAACGCTGATTCAAAGCTTGGCGGGAAATACCCAACAATCCAGCAGCTATCCCCTGATTGTCGTTGGAACGCTTCAAAGCCTCCCGAATCAATACATTTTCCGACTCCTTCAAAGTAGGAAAACGCCCGGGAAAAGTAAGAAGCTCTTCACTCCTTCCAGAAACCGGCAAATTTTCTCCCAAAGGAAGCTCCCCAGCCTTGGGCGTCATCACCTTGCGGAAAGTTTTGGTGGAAAGAATGCCCGATTTGTGCCGAGCAACCGCATCGTAGATGAGAGAACGCAACTCCCTGATATTGCCAGGAAAATGGTAGCTGTCAAACAGCATGAAAAGCTCCGGGGGCGGGGTGGGTGGAGACTTGTCCATGGAACGGGCCGCCTCCTCCAGATAGTGACCCACCAAAGCCGGAATATCCTCCCGCCGCTCCCGCAACGGAGGAACTTCAATCTGATGCACCCCCAGACGATAGTAAAGATCAGAACGAAACCGCCCCTGATGCATCAACTCCGGTAAATTGCGGTTGGTGGCACAAAGAATACAAGCGTCGCTGGCCCGGGGAACGTCAGAGCCCAGAGGATAATATTTATGATCCTGGAGCAGACGCAAAAGCTTTACCTGAGCCCCCGGCCCCAAATCACCAATTTCATCCAAAAACAGCGTCCCCCCAGCCGCCTGGGTAATAAGCCCTTCCCGTGGCGACTCCGCCCCGGTAAAAGCCCCCTTGCGGTGACCAAAAAGCGTATCGGAAAACATCACATCATCAAGACCGGCCACATTGAGAGAGACCAGCTTCCCCCCCCGACCACTCAGCCGATGGACCGCCTCGGAAATCAGCTCCTTACCCACCCCGGTCTCACCCGTGATAAGGATGGTCTCACAGGTGCCCGCAATGGACTCCATATATTGAAAGAGCGCCCGCATCTTACGGCTTTTGGTGATGATCGCGGCAAAGGCGTCGCCATGCTCCAGACGATCCGAAAGAAGATAACGCTTAAGCGCCCCCACCTGCTGGCGCAAAGCACGCATCTCCATCGCCTTGTTGAGACAGGAAAGAAAACGGCTCTCCTCCACCGGTTTGACCAGATAATCGAAAGCGCCATCCTTCATGCAGGCAACAGCAGTCTCCACCTCGTGGGCGGCAGTCATGACGATCACCGGAATTTCCGGATAGGCTTCAACAACCAACGGCAACAGCTGCAAACCAGGCAGGTGGGGCATGAAAAGATCAAGCACAATCACCGCCGCTTCCTTTTCCTGCAGAAACGGCATCAGCTCCCGACTGTCTTCCAGAGTGTGCACATTGCGAATACCTGCACTTCGCAGCAAGGAACGGGTGCTCAATAGAACCGTTGGGTCGTCATCAACCAGCACCACCGGCAGGTTTGCAGCGGGTGTTTGAGCCATTTTTCCCTCTTCCCTCCTCATGATTCAACAATCAAATGCAAACTATAAATCATGAAAATAATCTCTACAAAGCCTGTCGAATCAAACAGGATCCCCCACCGGAAGCCTGACCGTCACCCGGCTCCCCTCTCCGGGTTGGGACTCGAAATAAATTTCTCCCCGATGTTTTTGGATGATGGCGTTGGAGATGGAAAGCCCCAACCCCGTGCCGCCGGTTTCGGTGCGGGTGGTATAGAAAGGTTCGGTCAGATGGGGGAGATGTTCGGAATCGATGCCGTGGCCTTCATCTTCCACAATCACCAGCACAGACCCACCCGCCTCTTCCCCCTCACGCCCCCCTTCCCTGACCGTGGAGACCGTCACCCGGGAAGAGCGATCCGGTAGGGACTGCAAGGCGTTTAACATGATATTGATAAACACCTGCTCCAGCTGTTGGGAGTTGCCCCGAATTTTGGGATGACCGTCCATAAAACGCACTGTCCAATGATCGGTATGTTTGCGGATGCGATTTTGCAAAATCATCGCCGCAGCCCGTACCGCTTCGTGGAGATCCACTTCCTGGTTCAGCTCCCCGGCATCCTGCTTGGCCATGTGTTTGAGGTTGCCGACAATATTTTTGATGCGTCGGGCATTATCCCCCACCCCTGAAAGGAGCTGGGGAAAGGTGGTCATCGCCTCTTCAAAATTAAATCCAGCGATGGAAATGGCCCCATTTTCCTCCTGAAACTCCTTGAGAATGGGCTCAATATCCGCCCACGCCTTGACGAAAAGGCCCGCGTTGAAAAGGATCGCATTGTTGGGATTGTTGATCTCATGGGCAACCCCTGCGGCCAAGACACCGATGGTGGCCAGGCGGGCATGGCGGACCGACTGGGCCCAGAGAACCCGCTTTTCGGTCTCATCAGCGGCAATCACCATGGCAGCGGTGACCTCGTCACCCTGGCCGTGGATGGGCACCATGCGCACTTCCCACCAGGCGGCCCGACCCGTTGAATAGTGAAAGCGATCCTCCCCCCCCTCCTCAAAAACCCGGGAAAACCCCCGTTGAAAACAGCCCCGCAGGCGACCCGGAAAAAGGGCTTTGGTCCGGGCATCAAAAATCCCCCATTCAGTCAACTCCTCCAGGGAGCGGTTCATAAACAGCAACCCCCCTTTGGGATCAATGGTGAGGATGACGTAGGGGGAGTGATCAAGGAGGGCACGCAGTTTTTCCTGGGAGCCGAGCAGCGCCTCTTCGGCCCGACGGCGCTCCTCGATCTCCCGGGAGAGTTCCCGGTTGGCCGACAACACCTCCCGGGTGCGTTCCATCACCCGGTTTTCCATCTCCTCATTGGCTTGGCGCAAGGCCCCTTCCACCCGTTTGAGTTCGGTAATGTCCCGCCCCACCGATTGATATTCCAGAAGACGCCCTTTGGAGGTAAATATCGCCCGATCACTCCACTGCTGCCAACACCGCTCCCCCCCGGGGAGAAACCCCTGGGATTCCCGAGTCAGCACCGGAGATTCAGGGGTGAGTCGGTTGAGGGATTTTCGCAGTTTCAGGCCATCCTCTCCGGGGAGCAGAGAAAAAAAAGAGCGCCCCAGCAACGCCGCATCGGGTTGACGATAATGGTGGCAAAAAGCGCTGTTGACAAAGGCCAGCACCCCGTCAGGCCGATAACGACACACCAGATCGGTCTGATCCTCCACCACCGCCTTGTAGCGGGCCTCACTGACCCGCAAAGCCTTCTTGACCTCTCTGCGGTCCGACTTGTCCCGCTTGGATTGATCCTGCACCTTCTTGGCCATGGGCGCTTTCCTAAAATAGAGCCGGTCACCGATATAACCCGATCACCTACACACAATGCGTCATCAATATAAGCGTCATCAATATAACTGGGCCACCAACACCAAACAGCCTCTCAGTTGGTGGTCACCTGCCAGCCGGACTCGAAGACCGGTCAACCCCGAATCAGGCCAAAATCCAGTTAATGTCGAATCCGCTTGACTTGACAAGGGATCCATTGGAATCTAAAAGTTTCATGGTGTCATCATTTATCAGGAGGGCCACATGATAATGAACGCCCGTTTCAAAACCAATCCAAGGCCCCTGGCGAGCATAACTCCGGAAACCGCTAACGCATGACTTCTGACGACCCCATCGAACCATTATCCGTCTCCCCTTCCCCCCAACGGAAGGGTCAAACAGTGGAAATTCATACCGATGGTGCCTGTAGCGGCAATCCCGGCCCTGGTGGCTGGGGGGCTCTGCTACGCTATGGCAAACACCAAAAAGAACTCTCCGGATTTGCCACCAAAACCACCAACAACCGCATGGAAATGCTGGCTGTCATCCACGCCCTGGAGTCCCTCACCCGGCCTTGCAGCGTTGAGGTGACCACCGACTCCACCTATGTTAAAAATGGTATCACCCAGTGGATTCACCAGTGGAAAAAACGCAACTGGCGCAAGTCCAGCGGAGGCGCTGTGAAAAATTCCGATCTCTGGCAAAGATTGGATTCGATTTCCAAGCAACATGATGTAACATGGTCCTGGGTTAAAGGCCACGCAGGCCACCCGGAAAATGAAATGGCAGACCAGTTGGCGCGTCATGCCATCGTACTCGGCCGGGAAGGCTCCATGCCATCCGACCCCGCCGGTTGATTGATTTGGTTTAGGTTACCCGTATCGTTTCATTCCGCAAAAAGGAGGTATGTATGTTCGAGGACCAGCAACAAGCCGTCGATGAGTTGTTGTCCAGCAATGAAACCTTCAGAACACTCCACGAACAACATAGTGACCTCAAAAAGAGGATCGCCGAAATTCGTAGTGCAGGCACCAATGATTTTCATGTCGAACGCATGAAAAAGGAAAAACTTTTTCTCAAAGACAAGATGGCCGTCATCCTTGCAGATCACAAGAGTGCCTGAGCCTGAGTTTGGATTGCGGGGTGGGCCGCGTCTGTGGCCCACCCCACCCCACGCACCCCCCGGCTCCACCCGTCATTCGGTGGCAGCCAATCCCTGCTTGAACGTCCTCCCTCCCCTGATAGGGACGTAACAGTCACTCACAACATTAAATCAACCTGAGAAAGCAAGTCCCATGGCCACTGCCGACGCTCCGGGGACCCTTCCCGAAATCGATACCCTGATGACAGCCGCCTGCAAACGGGTTCCTGAAAAGGAACGCCCCGGTCTGGCGCTCTTTCTCCGGCGAGTTACCGCAGATTTTTTGGCTACCCGGGTTCCCCTGCCCACCTCCCTCAACACCGTTTCAGGCTTGCTTGAGCTGTACCGATTCTTCCGCAAGCCCCTGGAGGACGAAAAAGAAGGGGTCAAGGTACAGGTCACCCGTGGAACCCCTTCCCAGGAGTCCGACAAACCGTCGGAAGAAACGCAACAGCTGGATGAGACCCGCATCGTGGTCCACCTGCTGGACACCCCCTTCATTTTGGAAACCCTGGGCAACTATCTCAAGCAGAGCCGTCTGACCCTTCACGTCCGGATCCACACCACCTTCACCACTCAAAGAGATGACGAAGGGGTACTCAAAAACCTGGTGGAAAACGACCCCGGCAAGGAGGGTTTCCAACGGGAAATGATCCTGGTGATTCTCACCGAAGTGGATCCGGGGGGAAGTGCCTTACGTAAGCTGCGGGAAGATCTCAAGGCGGTGCTCACTTCGGTCAAACGCTCGGTGGATGATTTTGCCGGCATGTGTCAAACGGTGGTCAATCAGGCGGAATTACTGGAACAGGACCAACGCCCCAGGGAGGGACAGTTTTTACGTTGGATCGTCAACGACAATTTTGTCTTCATGGGGGTTCAAAACCTGTCCATCGAAGGGGGAAAGCTGATTCCCAGCCCCGGCAAGGAGCCTCTGGGCATCTTCCGTGGCCCCAAGACCGAGCCCCTCCTGGATCGCATCATGCCCGGCATGCTCGATGAAATTCACACCATCCTCCACTCCCTGGAAGAGTGCCACAGCAGTGAACGGCTCTCCATCGAATATTGCCAGCACGGCCAATCGATCATCTACGCCTCGGAAGGGGTCGATTTTTTTGCGGTGCATGGTCCGGGCAAAAAGAAAAACAGCTGGGAGGTGATGCTGGTCCTGGGCCGTTTTTCCCGCACAGCCCTGGCCAATCGCGCCTCCACCATTCCGCTTCTCTCCGATCAGCTACACAACACCCTGGCCCTTTCAGGCTACAGCCAAGGCACCTATCTCCACCACGAATTTCGTTCCCTCTACGACCGCATGCCCCTGCGGGAGCTGTTCTATTCGGAGCCGGAGGTGATCACCCGGTGGATCCAGGAAATTCTCAATATTCAAGGGGATATAGATGTCCGGGTCAATGCCCGTCTGGGCCACCACGGCAACTATGTCTCTATTTTGACGGCCCTTTCCCGCAACCGCTACCACGCCCACCTGGAAGAGGAAGTGGCCGCCCTGCTGTCGGGACATCTGGACTATCCGGTCTCCTCCATTACCGTTTCGGAAACCGGAACCCTCTTTTTTATCGTCTGTTATGCCAACCACGATCCAGGCAAGCCCCTCACCTTTGACCACGGGGCCATGGAAGCCCGGGTGCGGCGTCTGGTGATGACCTGGGAGGATAAACTCCGGGACGAACTGGCTGCCACCCTCCCCCCCACCACCGCCCTCCACCGCCACAACCGCTATGCCACCGCCTTCCAACAGATTTTCAAGGAGGCCACCCCCCCGGAGGAGGCTGCGGCAGACATTCGGGTGTTGGAAGAGTTGAGAGGGGAAAAATGTTTTGAATCCCGCATCGTCGAAGAGCCCAACGATGGGGTTTTCATCAAGCTATACAACAAATCCCCCCTGGATCTGACCGGCATCATCGGCACCTTCAGCCATTTTGGCATCACCTGCCTGCATGAACTCTCCACCCGGGTGGTGGTGGGGGATGAAACCATCACCATCCAGCGTTTTGAGGTGGGGGGCAGCACCAAGGAACGCCAACTGCTCACCGCCAGTTCCGATCTCTTTTGTGCAGCACTGGAGGCGATTCATCTGGATCGCCTCTCCGACGATGAACTCAACCGCCTGGTGCTGCTCCAGGGCATGACCCCCAAGGAGGTTTTTTTGGTACGGGGTCTGCGCCAATATCTGCTCCAGGTGGATCCCAAGCGGGCGCTTTCCCAGGTCAACCGGGTTCTCACCCATCACCATCACATTACCCGGCTGCTGCTGGAAGCCTTTCTGGTGCGCTTCGATCCCGGACAAAAAGGGCGCATCAAAACCGAAGCCAAGCTCCGCAAGGGGTTTGAGCAGGCCCTGACCGAAGTGGTCAATCTCCAGGACGATCAAGTGCTCCGGGGGATTTACAATATTGTCGAATCCTGCCTGCGGACCAACTATTTCCAGCAGGAACACCCCCACGCCCTCTCCTTCAAGGTCGATTGCCAAAAGGTCTACTGCATGCAGACCCCCCGTCCCTGGCGGGCCATCTTTGTCATTGGCCGTCATATGGAGGGGATCCACCTGCGGGGGGGCAAGGTTTCCCGGGGGGGAATCCGCCATTCCGACCGGGATGAGGATTTCCGCACCGAGGTGCTGGGGTTGATGAAAACCCAGATGGTCAAAAATTCCATCATCGTTCCGGTGGGGGCCAAAGGGGGTTTTGTGGTACCCCAGCTGCGCCAACAGCCCCCTGCTGAACGCAAGGCCTGGGTGGCCGAACAGTATAAAACCCTCATCCGGGGGATGCTTGATATTACCGACAACTGGGTGGATGGTGCGGTGGTGCACCCGGCGGATACCGTCATTCACGACGATGAGGATCCCTATCTGGTGGTAGCGGCGGACAAGGGGACGGCCACCTTTTCGGACCTGGCCAACCAGATCGCCCAGGAGGAGTATAACTTTTGGCTGGGCGATGCTTTTGCTTCCGGGGGCTCCAACGGCTACGACCACAAAAAAGTGGGCATCACCGCCCGGGGCGCGTGGGAGTGCATCCGCCTGCACTTTCACGAGATGGGCCGGGATATCGAAAAAACCCCTTTCACGGTGGTGGCCATTGGCGATATGTCCGGGGATGTCTTTGGCAACGGCATGCTCGCCTCCCGACAGATCAAGCTCCTGGGAGCCTTCAACCATCGACATATTTTTCTCGATCCCGATCCCGACCCCGAGGCCTCTTATGTGGAACGGGAGCGGCTCTTCCAAAAAGCCCGCTCCTCCTGGACCGATTATGATCCTGAACTGATCTCTGAGGGGGGGGGTGTTTTCGAGCGGACGGCGAAAACCGTGCCCATCAATGATCGTCTGGGCAAACTATTGGGAACCAAGGCCAACCATCTTTCCGGGGAAGAGCTCATTCGGCATCTGCTCACCGCCCGGGTGGATCTGCTCTTCAACGGCGGCATCGGCACCTACATCAAGGCCGCCGGGGAGACCCATCTGGAGGTTTCCGACAAATCCAACGACAACGTGCGGGTCAACGCCGATGATTTACGGGCGCTCATCATTGGCGAGGGGGGCAATCTGGGGATCACCCAAAAAGGCCGCCTGGAGGTTTCCCAAAAGCACCATCAACGCCAGGCCGCCCGGGTCAACACCGATGCGGTGGACAACTCCGGCGGTGTGGATCTTTCCGACCATGAGGTCAACCTCAAGATTCTGTTCAACCACCTGCTCCAGATCGGTGAAATTCCCTCCCTGGAGTCCCGCAACGCTCTTTTAGCCAAACTTTCGGAAGAGGTCGCCGACCGGGTGCTTGAGGATAATCACATGCAGCATCAGGCGATCAGCCGGGATGTCATCCATTCAGCCCAAAACCCGGAAATCTATCTGGAAGCGTTGGAAACCCTTGAGGAGAAGGCCGGGCTTGATTTTGTCAGCGAGGATATCCCTGATCGGGAAACCTTGAGCAAACAGTTGGAAGAAGAGGGGGGCTTGCCGAGACCCCTGCTCGCCATCATGCTGGGATACACCAAGCTCTTGACCTACAACCAGCTTTTGGCCTCGGATGTGGTGGATCTTTTTTACTGCGACCGCTTTCTCTCCGACTATTTTCCCACCACGGTCTCCCGGGAGTTTGGCAACCACCTGACGGATCATTTTTTGAAGCGGGAGATCATCGCCACCGGTGTCACCAACCGGGTGATCAATCAAACCGGGGTGGGGCCTCTTTTGGCGGTCTACAACAAGGTCCGTCACAGTCGGGTGGAGTTGAACCCCCTGCCCATGCTGATCAAGGCCTATCTGATTGCCGAAACGTTGGTGGAGGCTTCCAAATTTCGCAAACGGGTGCAAAAGTTGGGGCCGGCGGTGTTGGCAGAGGTGAAATATCGGGTTCTTTCGGAGATGGAAACGGTCCTGCTGCATCTTTCCAGCTGGATGTTGAGCCACCTGGATCACGACCGCATCACGGTGGATGTGATCAACCTTTACGGCAAGGTGATCTCCAATTTCCGCTCCACCCTCTGGGATTCCCTGCCCCAACTCTTGTCAGAGGGCCGTTTTGCCCAGCTTTCCAAGCAGCGTGAAAATTTACTGGAACAGGGTTTTCCCCAATCCCTGGCCACGGAAATTGTCCTGATTCCCTATCTCAAGGACACCATGACCATTCTCCACATCAAGGAGGCGCTGCACACCCGGTTTGAGCCGGTGGGGCATCTCTATATGCGGGTGGATGACTATTTTGGGATCTCCTGGGTGGAGGAGAGCCTGCAAATGGTGCGGCTGCGGGATAAATGGGGACGGATGAACCTGGAAAACGTCCGCAAGGAGCTGTGGGAGGTACGCACCCGGCTGGTGAAGGGCATCATCACCTTCAAGCGCCAAAACGAATCGGTCGCTGAAGCCTTCGACAACTATCTGCGGGAAGTCAACTCTGAAAACGAGGAATACCAGGAGCTGCTCAATCAATTGCGGGAGCAAAATCTCCATGATCTACTCCCCCTTTCGGTGCTGGTGCGCAAGCTCAGAGAGCTGCTGCTCCACGCCCAACAGGAAGAGATGTAGAAAATCAGACCACACCGCCGCCAGGGAGGGGGGCTTGCTTGGAAATCGGCCAGGGGTAGGATGCCCCTGACCAGCGCCATTCCAGATAAAATTTGCCTCGGAGGAGATGGCCGGAACCCATGATGGTGCCGTTCGTGCCTCCGCAAACGATCCTATTATCAGGAAGGATAAGAAACATGACTGAAAAAAGCTCCAATACCGTCTGGCACCAAGAGACCATTACCCGGGATCACCGGGAAAAGTTAAATGGTCACCAATCCATGATTCTCTGGTTTACCGGCCTTTCGGGTTCCGGCAAATCCACCATGATTCATGCGGTAGAGGAGCGCCTGCACCAAAAAGGGATGCGCACTTTTACTCTGGATGGGGATAACATTCGCCACGGTCTCTGTTCAGATCTCGGTTTTTCCCACCACGACCGTCAGGAAAACATCCGCCGCATTGGTGAGGTGGCCAAGCTGTGTGTGGATGGGGGGCTGATCGTGCTGGCCGCCTTTATCTCCCCTTTCCGCAACGACCGGCAGCGGGTACGCAATCTGGTGGAACCCGGTGATTTTGTGGAGGTGTATTGCAAATGTTCCCTGGAGGTGTGCGAAAGCCGGGATGTGAAGGGGCTCTATCGCCGAGCCCGGGCTGGAGAGATTCGTGATTTTACCGGCATCTCCTCCCCCTATGAAGAGCCCCGCCAACCGGAAATCATCCTACGCACCGATAAGGACACCATCACAGTCTGTGCCGATCAAGTGGCAGAAATTGTGATGAAACGAGCGGCCATCCCCGGAAGCTGAAGCTTTTTTTCGGCAGTGCGGCGTCCTGAATCTCAGGTTTTCAGCCCGCACTGCCGAAAACAACCCCCCTGCAACGTAACAAATCGTAATGGTTTGATTTCTCCTCTTTCCCAAGCCCCTCCTGGGCACCATAAAAAATTTCACCTTAAAATTCACCTATCTCCCCCCTATCCCCCCATCTTTTGCTTGAACTTGCCGCACAAATTGATATTCTTATGGGTAGATAAATGTTAACAGGGTGCAACTTTTAAAGCTTCTTTAACATTCAAGACTCATGTCCATTTTGTTTTACTCATATCCGCCCAAAGTGAGCCCGTCATGACTGTCAATGTTGATTCCCCGGCCACGCAACCCCATTTTGAAAAGCGGGATTTCAGCCGCATTCACTGTGATGGGGAGGTGACGTTCCATTTTTCGGGTTTGGGGCAATTTACCGGGCAGGTTTTCGATCTTTCCCCGACGGCTGGCTATTTTCGTTTTGAGGCCCCGGCCAAGTTGGAGAAGAACCTGGAGGGAAGTGCGACGGTTCGGGTTGGGGAAAAGATGTTTGTCTCTTACGGGTCCATCATTCGCAAAGATGCCTCCGGCATCGCCTTTCAGCTGCGGGATGGGATGCGGATATTTAAATATGTTTCCAAATTGATCCAGCAGGCTGAAAGCTCCCCCATCAGCCGGATACTCATGGGTCAGCAGGTGAACCAGATATTGGAAACCACCATCACCAACGAGCAGGTTCACCACAAGATCAACTGTTGGGAATTTAAAAAGTGTGGCAAAGAGGGCGAATGCATTGCTGGCACTTCTACGGAATATAATGGTCGCTTTGGTGGGAAAAATGGGGGTCGCTACTGCGCCTACATCGAAGGCACCATCTGCCTGGATGCTCCCGGAGCCAAGGGACTCGACAAGATGGCGGTCTGTTTGAAGTGTGATTTTTACCAGATATTGATGGAAGAGATTTTTTCCGCCTCCCGCTGACCCCCCACCCCCTCAGGGATTTCCCCCACCCCCCAGCTGTCGATTGGGGCGGATCATTTTTACCAGGGGGTGTTTGAGAATTTCCCGGGTTTGCTCTGCTGTCGCCAGCACCACCACCGCCCCTGCCGCTTTGAGCCGTTTGGCTTTGAGACTCAGTTTGTTTTTAATAAACCCTTCCAACTCCTGGAGCAGGAGATCACGCTCCTTCAGGGAGGGGCCTTCTATGCCCATGGGGATGGCGTGCCTGTCGGAGATCAGCCGCATCTGGACTTCACGCCGGGGCAGTTCGGCTTCGACGATGAGTTCCAACGCCTCACCGTTGCCATCGAACCACCCTTGGAGTTTTGGATCGATTTTGGTGGCCATGGTCCCGTGGTATTTTTTTAAGAATGGGCCGATCAGCTGGTGTGCAGACCGGCCCATGTGGTTTGATAGTCTACTCCCCATTCCCTCTGGCTCGTCATTCCCGCGTAGGCGGGAATCCAGGGAGGTTACCGTTTGCGCTCAAAAAAACTCAAACCTCCAGGACGCTTGGGGAAGACTGAAAGCGATATATGATTGGAAGCCATTCGTGCCGGGCTCCCTGGATTCCCGCCTACGCGGGAATGACGCCTCTCAAGATACTGCGCGGGTCTTATTTTCAGGAAAAACCGCTTTAGTATCCCCGATCCAGGGCAAAGTCGATGGCTCGCAGGATATCCAGCCGACCGAAGCCGTAGCGGTGGTCCTGGCCTGATTCTCCCATATCCTCCAACGAACCCATGATCAGATCCTTGATCAGATAAGCAAGGTCTGCGCCATGTTCCTTGTTACGGATGGTGGTGGCGGAGAGGAGCAGGGCGATGGCTCCGGCGACGTGGGGGGTGGCCATGGAGGTGCCGTTCAGAAAAGAGTATCCCCCACCGGGCACACTGGAGCGCACGCTCACCCCGGGGGCGGTCAGCTCCGGCTTGGAGTAGGGTAGGGGCAGGACGGCAGGGTTGATATAATTGCTCTGGTAGATAATCTGGGTGCGGCCTCCGGAAAAACCGGCCACCCGATCCTGGGGGTCGGTGGCGCCGACCGCGAAGACAAAGGGATCGCTACCTGGTGCCCCCGAGGTCTGTTCTCCTTCGTTGCCGATGGCTGCCACCACTGGAATACCCGCCTGGAGGCAGGTAAGCATGGCCTCTGTGTAGGTCGAGGGGGTGACGGGATCCATATCGAGAGCCCCCAGGGACATGGAGATCACATCCACCCCTTTTTCCATGGCCCAGTCGATACCGGCCAGCACCTGGGCGTCGGTTCCGCCCACTTCCCCATCCAGCACCAGGGCGGCTGCCAGTTTGGCTTCTGGGGCGACGCCGATGTAGCGGCCTGATTGGTTGCCCCCCACCAGGGTACCGGCACAATGGGTTCCGTGGATGTCGGAATCCCGGGGTTGGGAGCCGGGAATTTCCTCGCCCATGGAGTTAAACTCCGCCCAGTGGGCCACCTTATCCTTCAGATCCGGATGGCTGGCATCCACCCCGGTATCCAGCAGACCGATGGTGACCCCTTTACCCTTGGATCCGTAGGTACCCCAGGCGGCCAAGGCGTTCATTTGATCCAGCCCCCAGGTGGAAGAAAGGATGGAATCGGTCTCGATGCCGAGGGCTTTGGTCTCCATGATTCTGGGGACGCTCAGGCGGCGGTTCAAGTGAATCGCCTGAATGTTTTCCACCTCTTTGGGCAGCCTGGAGAGTTCGTCGCGCATGAGGCGCAGGGGCATGGCGCGGGAGGACCAGAAACGCTGGGGGCTGGGTATCTTTCCCCCTTTGGTGAGGGGTTGCAGGGTTCGCTCCAGGGCTTTGGCCACCAAGCCTGCTTCCAGGAGGGAGTTGGTGGGTTGCAGTCCGGAATTTTTGATGGCGGCCAGGGTTAGGGCGGCGCTTTTGGCGGCGGTGCGCAGGATGGTGGCGGTGCTGGCGCTTTCGGATTTGACTTTTTTGGAGGCGACCTTTTTGAAGGGTTCCGGGAGCAGATCCCGGGAAGAGAGGGAAAACCGCCGCCGGGAGATGGCGGTGCCTGCGGCTTCCAGGAGTTTTTTCTTCTGCTTGGGATCGGAAGCCATCTGCACGATCACTTCCATCTGCTCGCCACCCTCATCCAAAATTTTTTCTACTTGTTGTTTTAAGCCACTAAAATCAGCCACATCGTCCCCCATTGGTTGTTATTTCAGACAAAACAAAACACCCGCCAATCTCCACAAAAAGGCTCCCTGAGCTTGGCTTGATCATCCATCCAAAACCTCACGGATCCACCCAGTAGGCCGCGACAAAAATTTCCCGAAATTTGGGATCCTGAGAGTGGATCATGCCTTTCAAATCCTCAACCCGTTGTTCCTGGCCATAAGCGACATCCCGAATGCAGTGGGCGATTTGCAGGCCGGGATGATCGCTGTCTCGGGTTAGTTGAGATAGTTTTTCAAACAAGGGCGGCCCCTCTTCGTCTTCCCGAACCAGTCGATACCAAACATCCAGGAAGAGCTGGCAAGCCGCTTCCCAATGATCAGATGGTGTCGGGTTTCCCTGAGAAAAGGCGATCACAATTCGCTCCCATTCTTCAGGATCAACCAGGGTGATTCTCTCTGGAATCTGGGGCAACACTCCTACACGTAATGCTTCCAGCCACTGGATTTTCGGGGTCAAATTCAACAGCTCACAAACTGTTTCCAGAATAGGATGATAGAGAGATTCATCCTCCTGAATAGTCTGAAATAAACTGAACTTATCTTCATTCCCACCTTTTATTGATTTCTTGTGAGCCAGATCCCGAGCCCGAGCCCGATCCAGATCCCGATCCCGATCCCGATCCAGAGCCCGATCCAGAGCCCGAGCCAGATCCAAATCCAGAGCCCGAGCC
>JADFZT010000040.1 GCA_015232395.1 Magnetococcales bacterium
GTCACCACCACCTGAAGTGCCAGATCGGGGGCTTGGGCGATCTCCTTCATCACCCAATAGAGGTGGCCATATTCGGCGCGAGTACCGGTGACGACGCAGATTTTAGGGGGGGGAGTGCTCATAATAGGAGGATTGTGGCATCCTGCCCGGAAAATTTATAGAGCCCGAATGGCTTTTAGAAGAGTTGGCAGTTGGGTGGAGGGATTTTTTGGTTGAATGAGGTTGCTGGAAACTCCTACTTGTAAAGCACGTTCTTCAGCCTTTTCCCAACCATCGGAACAGGACTCAAGAAGATCAAAGATTTGCTTGTTTCCCTTTCCATAATCATCCATCTTGGACTTCATGCGAAGTTCATTATCAATCAATCCATCACAATCGTTATACGGCGGTTCAAAAAAACCAAAATGCAGTAAAAACCAATACTCTAGACAGGGTGTCGTAACGATGGAACTACATGAAATTTTTTCACCAAACAGGTTACCCTGGAGTCGACTGATCGCTTTTTGAAAAGACTCCTTTCGAGAAAAACTTATGGCCGAATCTCCATCAAAAAGACAATAGACTGCTTCATATGGTGTCCCGCCTTTCTTTTCAGATCTTTGCTCTGCATTAAAAATCGCCACCGCACTATTTACCACATTATTTGGGTCAGTTCCAAAATGGCTTTTAACAACATTTATCTGATGTTGCTTTTTAAAGAATTTGTCTCGAATCAAATCAGTCAGATAATTTACTGCACTTTCACTATCCTCACAGACGACAAGAATCCGCTTGGGAGTGGCACGTTTTTTCCGATGACTCCTTCCGAGGCGGACTTCTTTACGTTTGGTGTGTTCCCGTGCCGAACTTTTGCCAGTACCCGGAACTGTCTTTCCCCGGCTCATTCCTCTGGACCTTTCCGTTTTTTCCGGCCCGAGTCAAGCCCACTTTTTCCCACCAGGCGGGGCAAAATCGGCAGAGCACCATATCGACCGTTTAAATAGCGTTTTTGAAAGGCATACTCTTCTCTGACATCAAAATCAGAGATGGGATAGAGTTCACTTCCCAGATCATTCCCCTTTTCAATCATCCATATTTGATCCCGCCGAAGCAGGTCACTATCGAGTAAAGCAACATCGTGGGTGGTGGCGATCAACTGGGCACCCTGAGGATTGGTCCTTGTATCGTGGACCAAATCGAACAGGGCGCGGACCAGTTTGTGGTGGAGACTGTTGTCCAGCTCATCGATAAATAACACCAACCCCTGGTTTAGCAACTCCAACCAGTACCCTGCCAACAAAAACATTTTGTGTGTTCCGACCGACTCTGCATCCCAGGGCCGTTTTATCAGAGAGGATGTCTCTCCTTCTACGATTTTGGACGATGCGGCCATATAACTCCCGATCGTAGCGCCATCCAAAACTTTTTGATTCATCATCACCCTACCGCCCTCAAACCGACCAAGAAGCTCTTTCATAGACGGTGCCCCCCAATTGGTCCTTGGAATAATTTCCACATCAATGTCCAAATGAGAAATACTGGCATCGGCAAGCTTTAAAAAGACCAATGCCCACTCACGCCCTCTTTCCTCGCGGCAAGCCTCCCATGTTTTAACGGGCAATACGCTCTCTTCTTCACCTGGAGTATCAATTCGAATCCTCAATTTATCCCGAAACCACCCAAACACTGGCTCCATGGAGGGGCTGTTGAGCTGAATGGCGGTAGAAAGAAACAAAGCATTATTGCGGGTTTTTTCCTGATAAAGCGTGAGATTCCGTTTACCTTCCATCTTTTGTATGGCAGGACAGTTCCAAATTTCCTCACCACTTTCAACATCCCGGCCACGCTCGATCCAAGTGCGTTTAGCCTCTCGCTCCCCTGCCTTCCCGAAGCTATAGAGCCACTCTTCCTCCACTCGCTCCTTGGTGGCGGTAAAACCATACTGATAGCGCACCTTATTCGAGATAAACACCACCTCAAAGAGACTCGGCTCCCCTTCATCCTCTGGATCAAACAAAAAAGGATCCACTGGAATAGGATCCCCGGATTGCCATTTGGCCGACTCCACCACGATCTTTTTCATCACCCCCATCGCCTGGATCCAGTTGCTCTTGCCAGCAGCGTTGGGGCCGTAGATGACTGATGATTTGAGAAGCTTGGGGGCATCCCGACGCCCGGTTTCAATACAGTGCTCCGGATGCTCTTTGAAGGGAGTCACGGCCACCATGTCCAAGGTCTGGGGTTCCTGGAAGGAGCGAAAGTGGCCAACGGTCAACTGGATCAGCATGTCAGATTCCAAACAAGAGGTGAATTTCACCTTATAATGGAAATTTTGCAGAAAATTTGCAAAATTTTTCCTCCTAGGAAAAAATCAATCCACTGAAAGCAATGAAGGAAATTTATTCTCCCCTTTTAATACCCCTTTTTTTCATAGCCAGCACTACCGCCAAAAATAACCAGAGAAGCTAAAAAAACAATCATGTTATCATGGCAGCTCCAATCAAACAGGAGCCAAGTGATGGAAGATATCGACCGGCTTAAATCACGCAAACTGCTCTGCCAGGCACTGAATAATCCTGAGGCTAATTTTCGGGAGGGGCAGTGGCAGGCGATCACTCAGCTGGTGCATCAAAAATCCCGGCTGCTCATGGTGCAACGCACCGGCTGGGGCAAGAGCCTGGTTTACTTCCTTGCTACCAAGCTCCTACGGGATCGCGGGGCAGGCCCTACCCTGTTGATCTCTCCCCTGCTGGCACTCATGCGCAATCAGCTGGAAGCTGCCAAACGCCTCGGTGTAATGGCGGCTACCCTCAATTCAGCCAACAAGGATGAGTGGGAGCCCATTCAACAAGCTCTCTTGAACGATTCGTTGGATCTCCTGCTCATCTCCCCGGAGCGACTGGCCAATGAATCGTTCCGGGAAAATATTCTCATGGAAATCGCCCAAACCATCGGCCTTTTCGTGGTAGATGAGGCCCACTGTATCTCCGACTGGGGCCACGATTTTCGACCGGACTATCGACGCATCACCCGTATCCTTCAAGCACTTCCCTCCAACCTCCCGATGCTGGCCACTACCGCCACTGCCAATGACCGGGTCGTGGGAGATGTGACCGAACAGTTGGGGCCAAACCTGCAACTGATCCGTGGTCCCCTGCGCCGAAACTCTCTCTATCTACAAAACATTGATATGCCAGAAGCGGCTGATCGGTTGGCCCTTCTGGCTGAAAAAATCCCCAAAATCCCTGGCTGTGGCATCGTCTACACCCTCACCGTCCAGGATGCCCGGCAAGTAGCCGACTGGCTGCAACAAAACCAAATTGACGCCGAAGCCTATTGGGGGGGATTGGATACCCCTATCCGATTGGAACTGGAAGAGCGCCTGCTGAAAAATCAGATCAAGGTTTTAGTGGCGACCAGTGCATTGGGCATGGGATTCGACAAACCGGATCTGGGGTTTGTCATCCACTATCAACGCCCCCAATCAGTCATCCACTACTATCAGCAGGTGGGGCGTGCCGGACGTGCCATGGAGCAGGCCTTTGGGTTTTTGTTGAGTGGTGACGATGACGATGAAATCATCGACTATTTCATCCATAACGCCTACCCCAAAAAACGACTCATACAGGAAATTCTCGCAGCCCTGGAAGAGTCTCCAGAGGGACTCAACATACGAGAGCTTGAAAGATGCACCAATTATTCCTTCGGTGAAATCAATAAAACCATCAAAATTTTAGCCACCGAATCCCCCGCCCTGATCGCACCACATAAACACAGCTGGTATAGAACAACAGCTCCCTATCAACCAGATATGGCCAAAACAAACACGTTGATCTCTCTGCGCATGCAGGAAAAGCAGCGCATGATCGACTATCTTCACCATGACAAATGCCTGGCGGTTTTTCTCGCCGCTGAACTGGATGATCCCGATACAACCCCCTGTGGCAAATGTGCTCCCTGTCGCGGCAAACCCCTCATGAGGGAAAATCAATCAGAAGCCAAGGTGATCGAAGCCCAGCAATTTTTGGAACTGACGGCCCTTCCCATTCAGCCGATCAAGCAGTGGCCAAAGAGTGCCTTTCCCAAGTATGGCTGGCAGGGAAATATTGCCAAGGAACTACACATGGAGGAAGGGCGAGCATTGTGCCGCTGGGGAGATCCCGGGTGGGGCAGAATGGTCCGGGATGGCAAACAAAAACAGGGACGCTTTGATGATCAGCTGGTGGTGGCTATGGCCGAGATGATCCGGGAGCGCTGGCAGCCAGAACCCATGCCCACCTGGATCTGCCCCATTCCCTCCACCAACCACCCCCGGCTGGTATTGGAGTTTTCCGAAAGGTTAGGCCAAGCTCTGGCGCTGCCAGTGATCGCCTGTGTGGAAAAAACCAAACCCACCCAGCCCCAAAAGGAGATGCAAAACCGCTATCAGCAAGCCCACAATCTGGATGGTGCATTTCATATTGAGGCGCTGGTGATGCGTGATGAGCCGGTTTTGTTGGTAGATGACATGGTCCATTCCCGTTGGACCTTGACGGTGGTGGCTGCATTGTTGCGCAATAGAGGTTCGGGGCCGGTTTTTCCGGTCACCCTGGCCCAGGTCATATCCCGTTGAATGGATCCCTCAGGAGTGGAATTCAGTGGCAATCCCATCCCATATATTGAGCCCGGACGCCCAGGTAACCCTGCTGTTGTGTGGGGTGTTCGGTGCCAAAAATGAAGCTGTCAAACCCCTCCCCCCCAAAGGATTCAACGAAGTAGCCGCCTGGTTGCGGGAGGAAAAACTCCGGCCCGGGGATCTCCTGACAAAAAAAGGGGAAAAGCGGCTCTCCAAAGCAGCTGGGGATTCAGTAATTCTGGAAACCGCTCTGAAACTCCTCAAGCGGGGGGCGGCCCTGGCGTTGGCTGTGGAAGCGTGGAGCCAGCAGGGGGTGTGGGTGCTCTGCCGGGGCGACAAAGCCTATCCCAAACGCCTGCGGGAGCGCCTGGCTGCTGCGGCCCCTCCCCTCCTCTATGGCGCTGGTAATCCTGAAAATCTCTCCAAAGGGGGCATCTCCGTGGTGGGCTCCAGGGCAGCCTCTGCCCAATCCTTGGCCTTCACCCGACAACTCGCCATGCGGGCTGCCGGAGAACGTGTTCAGATTATTTCCGGGGGGGCCAAGGGGGTGGACCAGGAAGCGATGCTCACCGCGCTCAACCAGGGGGGGAGCTGCGTGGGGATTCTCGCCGACAGCCTCACCCGGGAAGCCCTCTCCAAAAAATATCGCACAGGCCTTCAGGAAGGTCGCCTCACCCTCATCTCCCCAGTCAATCCCGAAGCGGGTTTCAATACCGGGGTGGCCATGGGGCGCAATCGTTTTATCTATTGCCTGGGGGATGCCGGGGTGGTGATCCATGCCACCCCCAAAAAGGGGGGTACCTGGCAAGGAGCCCAGGACAACCTGAAAAAAAGCTGGGTGCCCCTGTTGGTGTGGGACGGCTATGCCCTTCCCGATGGCAACCGGGCGTTGATCAAGCAAGGGGGAACGCCCCTGGGTGAAAAAATATTTGATCCCGATTTTAAGCTCCATCAGCTCTATAAACCCAACGATGATAAGGAAGAATCCAGCCAACCAGCCGCTGACGCCATCCCTGAACCTGCCACCCAAAACAAAACAATCGAATCAAACCCCCAAGCCGCCCCTCCCGATGCACCGCCCCCCACTCAGGAGAGCACCAAAACATCCCCCCCGGATTTTTGGCATGATCACGTCTGGCCCACCCTGGAGCCTCTACTCACCACGCCACTCACCAGCGCTGAAGTGGCTGGAAATCTGGATGTGGCCATCGGTCAGGTGAACAAATGGCTCAAGCGGGGAGTGGATGAAGGCAAACTCCACAAGATCAACAGCCCCGTTCGCTACCACCTGGCCTCCCTGGCCGGGAAGCAGGGGACATTGGGTTTTGATGAGCCATAGCCTTGGCTTATGGAGCGATTTTTGTGGTTTCAGATGGAGCGACCGGATAAGGTACTGTTATTCGACTCATCCGAGGAGTTCCCTGTGGCCCAAGATGATATCCACACAGCCAAAAACCTTATAAAAGGACGCCCATTCGGCATTTTGAAAAGAAATAGTCGCGTGGATAAGGTTTTTCCTGCTCCCCTTCTCGAAAAGGAGCCTTCTGCCTGGGGAAGCAGCTGATTAGGGCTATTTTTTCCAAATACCCATGCCCTGTTTTGAATACAGCAAAACCATTTTTCCATCTCATTGTCCAAAAATTCATTCAACCCTGCACACCATAAAAAAATTTTGCACTTTGGCAGCTACCCTGCAGGTCAAACAGCCGCTGCCTGGATGAAGCAAAAGTCCTGAGTGAGAGCCATCCCACCAGGATCACCCTGAAACAACGCCACCCCTATCGGGAAACCACCTATGGATACCATCTTGGACTATTCCGGCCCCATCGAGCTTGCCCCCGGGGTCTATTGGGTGGGCTATTCAGATACCTTTGCCGGACTCAACTGCAACCCCTATCTGATTGTAGATAACGGGGAGGCGGTGCTGATTGATGGGGGAAGCCGACCCGACTTCAGCACGGTGATGCGCAAAATTTTGCAAACCGGCATCTCTCCGGAAAACATCCACACCCTCATCTATCAACATTTTGATCCGGATCTGTGTGGCTCCATCCCCAATTTTGTCGATATTATCGGGCGTGACGATCTGAAGATCATCTCCAAGAAGGAAAACAACCCCTTCATCCGCCACTATTCGGACGCGACCACTCCTCTGTGCATCGACACCCTGGGTAGGGAGCTGGTTTTTGGTTCGGGCCGCAAGCTGCGTTTTATTCCCACCCCTTACGCCCACTCTCCTGGCAGCTTCATGACCCTGGATGAGCGTTCCGGCACTCTTTTCACCAGCGATCTTTTGGGTTCCATCAACCTGGGAGCCAATTGGCAACTGGTGCAACAAACCCACGAAATGTGCCGCCATTGTGAGGAGCCCTATCCCAGCAATCCCACCGAAAAGTGTGAACGCGCTGAACAGCTCTGCATCTGGTCCGGTCTTTTCTCCTTCCACCGCACGGTGATGCCCTCCAACGCCGCCCTGCGACATGCCATCGCCCAAATCCGCGCGGCTAATCCCACAATGGTCGCTCCACAACATGGCTCCGCCTTCGACCAAAAATCGGATATCGAAAAGATTTTAAATCGCCTGGAGCGGTTGGAGGAGGTGGGCATTGATGGGGTGATTGATCGTGAAAGGAGAGGTTGATTCCATGGCGACCCAAAACCTCCTGCACCAGGCCATGGCGCGACTGGGGCCCGATGATCCCCTCTATATCGATATCGCCGACCTGTGGATTTCCAATAAGGCCGACGCCACCGACAAGGCGATCAATGATCGGCTGCTGCGGGAGCTGGTGGTGGAGTGCGCCCGGGCGGAACGCAAACTCAAGTCACTGCTGGAAGAGAATGAATTCCAACGGGAGCTGATTCGTTACAACGCCGAGCAGCTGAAAGAAACGGTCAAGGAGCGCACCCGGGATCTGGTGTTTTCCCAAAAAAAGCTCAAATCCCTGGTGGAGCTGGGTATTGCCCTCTCCGCTGAGCAGGATATGGATGTGTTGCTGCAAAAAGCGCTTTTCGGGGGCAAGGAGTTAAGCCACGCCGATGCCGCCACCCTCTACATGCGTACGGATGACGACCAATTGCGCTTTGCCATACGCTCCAAATCAGACGATCTTCCCAGCTTCACCGTACCCCTGAAAAACCCCCAAACCGGCCAGCCCAACTATCACCATGTATCCGCTTATGTGGCCCTCACAGGCAAATCGGTGATCATCGACGACATCTATGCCGAAAAACGCTTTGATCTGACCGGCACCCACGCCTTCGATAAAGAGAGCGGCTACCGCTCCATCTCCATGCTTACGGTGCCTCTTCTCCCCCGGGGCGGCAGGCCGATCGGTGTTTTGCAGTTGATCAACGCCATAGACCCTGAAACCGGGGAGGTGATTCCCTTTGATGCCACCATCCTGGGATTTGTCGAAGCGATGGCGGCTCAGGCGGCGGTAGCCCTGGATAATCTCCGTCTGGCCAAGGCCCAGGAAACCCTCCTCACCTCCGTCACAGAGATGGTTGCCAGCGCCATTGACACCAAGAGCCCCTATACCGGGGGCCACTGTGAACGGGTACCGGAAGTGGGGCGCATGCTGGCTGAAGCCGCCTGTAACGCCACCCAAGGCCCCTTTGCTGATTTCAAGATGAACAAATGGGAGTGGCGGGAGTTTCACCTGGCAGGGTGGCTCCACGACTGCGGCAAGGTTTCCACCCCGGAATATGTGGTGGACAAAGCCACCAAGCTCGAAACCATCTACAACCGCATCCACGAGGTACGCACCCGTTTTGAGGTGTTGCTGCGGGATCGAATCATCGACTATCAAAAAGGATTGTTGGCGGGGGGAGATCCCCAACAGCTGAAGGAAAAGTTGGAGCATGAGAGCGCTGCACTCAAGGATGACTTTGACTTTTTGGCGGAGTGCAACGTGGGGGGGGAATATATGGCTCCAGCCAAAATCGAACGACTCAAGCAGATCGCCACCACCCCCTGGCAGCGTCATTTCAGTGATCGCATCGGGCTTTCCGACATCGAATCCCGGCGTCTGCGAAACACCCCTGTTCCGGAGCTGCCGGTTACTGAAAACCTACTGGCCGACCACCCCCATCACATCGTCTCCCGGGAGGAAATCCCCCTCTCCTTCGATACGGAAAAATTGGGATTAAAGCTCACCATACCCAAACATCTCTATAACTATGGGGAGCTTTACAACATGGCCATCCCCAAAGGAACCTTGACCCCGGAAGAGCGTTTCAAGATCAACGAACATGTCATCCTCTCCCTGAAGATGCTCAATCAGCTCCCCTTCCCGGAAGAGATGTCCCGGGTGGCTGACATTGCCGCTTCCCATCATGAAACCATGAACGGTACCGGCTATCCCCGAAAGCTCTCCAAAGCGGAGATGCCCCTCCAGTCCCGCATCATGGCTATTGCCGATATTTTTGAAGCCCTGACCGCTCGGGACCGCCCCTACAAAAAGCCCAAAAAGATGAGTGAGGCGCTCAAAATTCTCAACATCATGTGTCGGGAGCAACATATCGACGAAGAGCTGTTCGATCTATTTATCGAAAGCGGCGTGTGGCAGGAGTATGGGGAGACTTTCCTCCATTCGGAACAGCTGGATGTAGCGGATGCCAGCGCCTTTCTCAGCCGCTAACGGGGGCTGGCAAATCGGATTCCCATGGAGGCGCTTGGGGTCAGGCTCTTTTTTTTCTACAATGGTGCCTTCCCGTTCCATTCATCCTTCCACCTTCCGGACCCGTACATGACCATCCACAGCCCAGCCCACCCGACCATTTTTTGGCCTTCCCAGCTCCTGCCCCTGATCGAGCAAGCCCCCTCCACGGCTGACCTGGCCACTCCAGAGCAGCTGGCACTGGTGCAACAAATGGCCGATGGGTTGCTGGAGCATCGGCCAGAAGCGTCCGCCATCGAAGCGTTGGAAAAAAAAATGGCCGACCATCGCCCGGACTATCCCCTGGCAGCACATCTGGCCATCAAGCTCGCCCGCTCCAGGCAAGCTTTGGAATCTCTGGAAACGCCCCTGCACCTTTCCGTCATTTTTGCCATCTACAAGGAACACACCCGGATTTTGACCCGGGAGGAGCATCCCCACGGCGAAAATTTTTTGCGCACCAAAATCGATCAGCTCAACTGGCTTTGCCAGGGATTGGCGGGAGTCACCTGGGAGATGGTGCTGGTGGATGATGGCTGCCCGGAAGGAAGCGGCGAGCTGGCGCAAAAAATTCTCTTGGAAAAACAGGATCAGGAGAACGTCCGGGTACTGTTCCTGGCTGAAGCGATCCGGATGGGACTACCGGTCACCGATCCGATGGTCACCACCGACGATAGCCGCAAGGGAGGCTCCATCGCTTATGGTTTGTGGGAAGCGACCCGTGAGCCCAAGCCCAATCAGGTGGTGATCTATACCGATGCCGACCTCTCCACCCATCTGGGGCAGTGTGGGCTGATTGCCGAGGGGATCGTCAAGCAAGGGGCGGATGCGGCGATTGGCTCCAGGCGGGAACCCCTCTCCATTGTGGTGAAGGGGGGCAGTCGCAACGAGCGGGGGAAACTGTTTATCTATCTCTGGAAACGGATGTTGCCGAACTTGGCGGAAATCATCGATACCCAGTGCGGTTTCAAGGGGTTTCGTGCAGACGTCGCCAGAAAAATCGTACAGGGGTTGACCGAAAAAAAATTCGCCTTCGATATCGAGCTACTGCTTAAAGTACAGCTCAACCGCCCAGGTGCCATCGTCAAAATTCCCGTCGCCTGGATCGACAGCGAAGCGGCCTCCACCACCACCGAGTTTCAACCCTATCTGAAAATGCTGAAGAGTATCACCGGCTTCTACCGCACCTATCTCCCCCCCACCCCCCACGCCGAACCCTATGCGGAGTTGATCGAACAGATGGATAGCGAAGGGTGGAAGCGGCTGCTCGATCCAGTACCGGAAGGCATCGTCCAGCGTGAACCCATCGCCTTCAAGGATTACCACGGCGTCTCCGCCCAAATGCTGGCCCGCATCGCTGGGGTCAATCTCTCAGGATAGCCATCCACACTGCCTTCCAACTCTGTCAGCTTAAAAATCGTCTGCCGATTTTTTCCAGGACAGAGACGATCCAGACGTTCAGGGATTGCTGGTTGCGTGCGGCGCTAATCGCTGTGTGGGTTCAGCGGGAAATGGACTGGCCTCCGTTCACTTCCAAGCTCACGATCTTTCGGAGTGCTTTTAATCTCGATCAACCTCACTTGGATTTCATCCTGCTCCTGGGTACTCATGGAACATCCTCTTTTGCTACCTGGATATTTCTGATCGCCTTCATCAACCCAGGCACACGTTTTTCAACAACCTGCCAAATGATCTCCAAATCGATACCAAGGTAATCGTGAGCGAGAACATTCCGGAATCCGGATAAAGTTCGCCAGTCGACTAAAGGGTTGGCCTGCTTAAGATCCGAGGAGAGTTTCTGACTCGATTCTGCCATGATCTGGAGATTTCGAAGCACTGCATCCTGAATGAGGCTTGATCGGAAAAAATCTGCTCTGCCCCCAGCCACATATTCCGAAATCTTCTGAAGGCAGATCACCATATGCTCCAGATAAACGCTATCCTTATTCATAAGGGAATCGCCATGGAGACCACCTCCTCACGGATGGCACGATGCAATCCCTTCTCCGTGACCAGATCGACTTTGCGCTGCAACAGATCCTGCAAATCCATCAACAGCGCCCCCATATCGAAATAATCCCGCCCTTCCCCCAAAGCCACGAGAAAATCCACATCGCTCCCATCACCAGCATCCCCCCGAGCCATGGAGCCGAACACACGGACATGGTAAACCCCGTGCTTTTCGGCCAGCTCCAGGATGGTTTTCCGATGTTTGGCGATCAGGGGGTGCATTTTATTTCGACTCAGCCTCCCAGCACCCCATAGCGCCCCACCCGGGCCTCCTTGCGGGCGGCTTTGAGGAGGGTGGCGGGGGTATCGCCATTTCGGGGATAGGTGGCAGCACCGATGGCTAGTTGGGGGGTGACCGGGCCTGCGTCAAGAGGCATATCCTCCCCCAACACCTCCCGGAATTTTTTCAGAGTCAGCTCCAGCTCCTCATCACCGGCAAATCCCGGAAAAAGCACCCCAAACTCGGAGCCGGTCAAACGTGCTGCGGTGTCGGTGTTGCGGATCAAGGATTCCAAACGTTTGGCCAGCTCCCGCGCAGCACCTGTCCCCGCCCGGTTGGCGAAGGTGTGGTTGATGAAGGGGAGGTTGTCAAACTTGACCACCAATATCGCCAGGGTCTCCCCACTGCGGCTGTGGCGACCGATTTCCACCTCCAGGCGATCCCGAAACAGCCTCGCCCCCGGCAGCCCGGTTCTAGGATCGGTCAGGTTGGTCGCAGCAGCGGGATGATCGCTGGGCAAGGTTCCCTTCAAACCGGTGAGGGTTTCACACAGACGCAGAAAAAACAGCTCGTTGGGAAACTGCCGGAAGGGAAGCAGCAGCAAATCCTCTTCCCCCTCTGCGGTCACCCCCTCCTTCAACCCCAGCACCAAATCCGGATCTTCATGATAAAAACCCTCGACGCTCTCCCAGGAGACAAACTGGGTCGACTCCTTGGATTTGATGGCGACGCCGTCCATCCCCATGCGCACCTCTCCTCGGCGAGGGAGAGGAAAAATCACCGGCTCCTTTTCTGCCAAAGGAGCGGTGGCCTGTTTCATCAGATAATTACACCAGCTCTCTTCCGCCGCCCGGGCAAAGAGATAGTTGACCATGGGCTCGCTCAAGGAATCCGCATGATAATTCGTCCCACTCATCTCAAACAGAATCCCCCCTCGCTCATCCTTCCAGGTAAAGGTGACATTGTCCTGGTCTACCTTCTGATAGAGAAAGTGCTCCCCCTCCACATGGTTGCGGTGGGTTTTAACCAGTTGCACGGCATTGGCAAAGCGAAAGGAGCGAACCCGAATCGGTCCATCCATATCCGAACGGCTCATAAAAACCATTCCCTCCTCCCCCACATAGGTGCAGGTGGAGCGGGAGTGGGTCTCGGTCCAGCCATAAATCACCGCCACCACTGTCGCCACCACTGCCAGGCTCATCACCAAAGGGGAATAAGGGAGGGACATGGTTTGGATCACCACCCCGGCCAAAACCACCATTCCCACCCCAGCTCCCCCGGCAATCATCTGCCGTTTGGCTCGGGGCATGCCGGGGTCGTTGTCATATTGCAGGGAGCTGTAGGCGCTCAGGATCGGGCCGATATCCGAAGGGGGTTTGCCAAACAGATGGGGATAGCTGGGTTCGGGTTCGATTTCGGTTTCGTCAGCGAGGTTTGCGTCTGGGGTGAGTGGGTTGGAACGATCAGGGGTAGTCATGACTTTTCCTTTGCCATCGCCAATGCCGGGGCTAAAAAAAGCATCTGAAATCAGAACACTTCAAGCCCCACCTATCCAAAACACCAACAGAAGGCCAGAGATCGAACCACGGCGGCAAAAGTGGCGCATCCGCCAGAAGCCCAAGGAAGCCCGCATCAGCCCCCATCCAGGCCTTCAATCTGGCCGTCATTATAGCCTGATTCAAACCCAACCCGTTATCTTTTTCGACGCTTTCTCAGCTGTTTTTTCAAGCTGTTTCAAAAAAAACCCTCCCTTCGATCCCAGCGCTCAGGCCATCAAACATTCCCCACGGACCCAGCCCCGAAAAAACGCCCGGTTTCGAACGCCTGATCCGGCAATCGACGCCCCTGCCAACGCAGGGTACGCTTGAGAACAAAATCGAAGAGCAAGGGGTTGTAAGGGCGTATTTTTCCCAACACGGCACTCTGCTCACCGGTCAACAACCCAAACCTTTCCAGCTTGCCCAGGCTCAACAAAAACGGCACCCCCGGCAGGGGATAGTCAGAGCCGTTGAGCAGGCTTGGAAAATGCGCCTCCCGCTCAAACAGGGATTTCATGAATGCTTCGCTGCGATTGACATTCAAGGTGGCCGCCAGATCCCCAAAAATCCGCCCCCGATAGTCCGGTGTATTGAGCAAACGATAGAAGAGTTCATAGCCGGGACGCTCCGGGCCATGATCCCCCTGATCGACATCCACATATTCCCCCAGGGAACTACAATGAGCCGCAATCACCCGAACCCCCTGATCCAATGCCCGCCTGAGAAGCAACGGATTGGCCCAGGATTGGGGGGCTGGGCCGTGGAGGGCGTGTTCGGCACCGGTATGGCTCAACAAGGGCAGATCCAGGCGCGCCATGGCCCGGTAAAATCGATCACAGAGGGGAGAGGCGGGATTGATCCCCATGGCCTGGGGCAGCCACTTCACCCCCCGAGCCCCCTTGGCTGATACTTCTTCCAGCACCTCCACACAATCCGGACGATAGGGGTGAACCGAGGCCAACCACTGAAAACGATCCGGGTGGGCACTGACCAGCCTTTCAGCATAGGCGTTGGGGGTAAAGATCGGACTCGCCTCAGAATCCCGCTCCCCTTTTTCGCTATATACCGCATCAAAAGCCAGGAGCATCAGCCGAGCCCCCGCTGGAAAATCCGCCATCAGAGCCAGCATGTGATCCACGTAGGCGCGATCTTCTCCCGCACCCGGGGTGACACACGCCCCGTTCAAAAACACCTTGCGCCCCACATATTGAACCGGATGTAAAATGCTCTTCATGTTGGGGTTGACCCAGGCCCCGCTGCCACTGCCGCCGGAACCTGCCAGATGGACATGACAATCCCACACCAACCCGGGATCGAGCCCCTCCCAGGCCTGATGGACGACAGCATGATCCTCCAGTTTTTGTGGCAGCGGCCCCGGCAGGCAGGGATTGATCACCCCGTTCATCAGATCATCCGAAAGACACCCCCCAAGCCCCAAGCCCCCCAAAGCAGCCAGGGATTTTAAAAAAGCCCGCCGTTTCATCTGTTCTCCCCCAAAACCCAGGCATTCACCGCTGGATAGTCGGTCTTGCCGGTTCCAAGCAAGGGCATCTTGTCGATGGGGCGGATATCCCGGGGCACCATCAATTCCGCCGCACCACTGGCCTTGGCGTGGGCCATCAAAGCCCGCCTGGCCGCATCAACCTGAGTAGTGACCAGCACCAGCGCCTCTCCTTTGGCTCCCCCATCCCGGGTTACCACCGCATGCATCGCCTTGGGCCATAATTCAGCGGCCAAGCTCTCCACTGCCGTGAGAGAGACCATCTCCCCGGCAATCTTGGCAAACCGCTTGGCCCGCCCCCGGATCGCCATATACCCCTCTGCATCGATCTCGACGATGTCGCCAGTGTCATACTCTCCCTGCTCCGGCGGCTCCAACACGCCGGGATTGTCCGCCCGAAGATAGCCCAACATGATGTTAGGCCCCTTCACCACCAGCCGCCCCCCGGCATCGATCCCCGGCACCGGATCCAGGCGGTGTTCAATACTGGGAAGCAAGCGACCCACGGTGCCGGGTTTATAGTGCATGGGGGTGTTGAGGGAGAGGGCCGGTCCGGTTTCAGTCGCGCCATACCCTTCCAAAATCCGCAAGCCAAATTTTTCTCCCCACACCTTTCGGGTCTGATCCCGAAGCTTTTCCGCCCCGGCAAAAACATGGCGCAGGGAATAAAAATCGTACGGATGAGCCATGCGGGCATAGCCGGAAAGAAAGGTGTCGGTGCCAAACAGAATGGTCGCGTTGGTGTCATAAACCGCTTCCGGCACGATGCGATAATGGAGCGGTGAGGGATAGAGAAAGGTGCGAATGCCTGAAACAATCGGCAGCAAAGTACCACCCGTCAAACCAAACGAATGAAACACCGGCAAGGCGTTAAAGACAATATCAGTGGCGTTATAATCCACCCGGGAAGAGAGCTGGCAGCAGTTGGCCAGGAGATTTTTGTGGCTCAACACAACCCCTTTGGGCGCCCCTTCCGAGCCGGACGTAAACAGAATCACAGCCCGCTCCTCAGCCCGCCGATAGCCATCCAAACGCAGCCAGCCGGAAAGCCCGCTCTGCACAAGCCCCATTAATTTATCAGCGACCCCAATCTCTTCCTTAAGATCCTCCAGCCACACCAACTCCACCTCTTGGGCCAAGGCCTCGGCCACTTTTTCCAGTTTGGCCATGGTCACAAAACGGCGGGAGGTGATGACCCGTTTGAGTTTTGCCGTGCGGCAGGCCGAAACCAGGTTTTTTTCCCCGGCGGAATAGTTGAGCATGGCGGGCACCAACCCTCGGCTCTGAAGGGCAAAAAAGGTCACCACCACGGCGTTGGAGTTGGGCAACATCACCCCGACAGCCTCCCCCGCCCGGCTGCCTCGGGATAGTTTTTTGCCCAACACCAGGCTGCCGGTGATAAGCCGACCATAACCCATGGGCTCCCGGGCGACATCCTCCAAGATGGGACGTTTGCCACCATGGATCGCCCGGGCGTCCTGAATCGCCTGAAACAGGGTCCGATCCGAGTTGCAGGTATCGCTCATCATTTCCGTGAGCAGGTCATAGAGCCGCTGCCCCAAAAACTGCCTGCGCCGCCGACCTTTCAACTCTTCGGGAATAGCGAATTTACGAGGCGGCAAAATCGTCAGGGTGATCTTGGGAAACCACCGCTGACGCACCTTGCCCTTGAGCCGGGAGAGAGGGGTATATTGCGCCCCTTCGATGCGGATGGGGAGCAGGGGGGCATCGGCCTTGTCAGCGATGAGCCCCGGACCCTCGTAGATTTTCATCAGCGAGCCCGTCACCGTAATCCGCCCCTCGGGAAAGATCACCAACCGCCGCCCCTCTCCCACCTTCCGGGCAAGGGTTCGGGTCGCAAAAGGGTTGCCCGGATCCATGGCGAAGGCTTCCACCACCTTCAAAAATGGCTTCACCCACCAAAGCCCCGCTATCTGGGTATTGATGGCAAAGAGGGGGCGTCCCGGGAGAAAGGCTGCGAGAAGCGCTGCATCCAGAAAGGAGACGTGGTTGACCACAATAACCGCCCGCCCCCCACAAGCGTCCAAATGTTCCTGCCCTCGCACCTCCACCCGATAGAACAAAGCAAAAAAACGTACCAGCAGGGCTTTTAAAATGGCTTCAGGCAGCAGTCCGCAGATATAGATCGCCACCAGCAGGTTAACCAACCCCATGGTGAGAAATATTTCCGGCACCGAAAAGCCCCGGGAGAGCATCTCCACCCCGGCTACGGCAGAAACCACCATAAAAAGGGCATTCATGATGTTGTTGGCAGCAATAATCCGCGCCCGATGGCCTTCTTCCACCCGATCCTGAAGAAGCGCATAGAGGGGCACGATATAAACCCCACCACTGATGGCGATCATGAAAAGATCAAACCCGATCCGCCAGTTGGCCCCATGGGCTAAAAATGCCCCTGCCCCACCCAGCTCTGTACCCGTCACCACCGCCGCGTTGGAAGCAAAATAGAGATCGACCGAAAAGAGGGTGATCCCCAAAGCACCGAAGGGGACGTGGCGCGCATCCACCTTGCCCTGCAACAGGCGATTGCTCAGCAACGAACCCAAACCAATCCCCACCGAAAAGAGGGTCAAAAGCAGGGTCACCACCTGCTGATCCCCATGAAGCACATCCCGGGAAAAGGTGGGAAATTGTGCCAGAAAGGTGGCCCCAACCAACCAAAACCACGAAATACCGAGAATCGCCAGAAAGAGATCCCGCCTGGCAGCGGCATAGGTGATCAGCCGCCAGGACTCCCGCAAAAAATGGGGATCCACCACAAGCCCCGGTTCGGCAGGCGGCTGCACAGGGATCGACCGACTCACCCACCAGCCTGAAACCGCAATGATAAAAACACCTACAGAAACAAGCCCAACCCCACCGTCAGCCAGAATCAACAATCCCCCGGCGATGGTGCCGATCAGAATGGCCAAAAAGGTGCCCGCCTCCACCAGGGCATTCCCCGCCACCAACTCTTCCCGACTGAGCAACTCCGGCAGGATGCCATATTTTAAAGGACCAAAAAGAGCAGACTGGCTTCCCATCAAGAAAAGCACCGTCAGCAAAAAATAGGGATTTCCCAAGGCAAACCCTATTCCCGCCAGAATCATGATGGCGATCTCCCCCAGCTTAACCAGCTGAATGATGCGGGATTTTTCATATTTATCGGATAGTTGACCAGCCAATGCGGAAAAAAGAAAAAAGGGTAGAATGAAAACACCCGCAGCCACCGTCACCAAAACACGCCCATCCACCCCCGACTCCGCCGCCACCCGATAGGTGATGAGGATGACCAGCGCATTTTTAAAAATATTGTCGTTCAATGCCCCTAAAAACTGGGTGACGAAAAGGGGCCAAAAACGGCGTCCTTTGAAAAGCTCCATGATCGATTGACTCATCACACATTCCCCTTATTGAAAGCGGCTGGTTGTTCCGCCTCTTGATGACGCATTCCAGCCAAAAAATAGCGTGTCAACGATTGGGCCAAATCGGCCACAGTATGGTGTGTAACGGCATCAAGCCGCCCACTGCCACCGAGCGCCCATATGCCATGGAGGCCACACCAAAAAACCCGCGCCGCTTCCCGGCATTCGGCCTTTTTTTCCGGGCCAAAGAAGGGATCCAACACCCTTTCCAAAACCGCCATGGTGCGCTCCACCTTATCCCAATACCAATCCGGCAAAACCATCTCATCAGGCCGTTTCTGCTCCAACAGAAGCTGCCACAGGTGACGGTTTTGCGTGGTAAACGTCAGATAAGCCCCCACCAACTCCGGCAACACCTCCTCTGGCAAGCCAGGCCTGGAAGCCTTGATCAACGCCCTGCGCAGTTGATCCAGAGTCACACCGTTGACCCGCAGGATCAGATCGTCCAGATTTTTAAATAAATTATAGAGAGTCCCCGGAGAATAACCGATCTGGGAGGCCACCCGCCGGGCTGACAAAGCCTCTGCTCCCTCCAGGGTGACGATCTCCCTGGCAGCAGCCAAGGCCATAACCAAAATCTCTTCCCGATTGTGATTTCTGCGCCTAGCCATATTATTCTCACATAACCCTTTGAAGTTCCATCAATCATTTCATTTTGAACACTGTTCACTCATATAGTGCCACATTATTGAACAGCGTTCAACACAAAAACAGGCATTTTATTTCCCAATCCTCTCTGGCGTTTTCATACCAAAATTGTTTACATGTCGAAGCGGCATCCCTTTTGGATCCTGAGCCACCCAGCTCTTTCACCAGACTCCAGGCCCCCTTTTCGAAGGATCCACCGCCTCAATCTTTCTGCCAAACCCTCGGGATTTGCTTGTTTATGCGCTTTGATACGACCCTCAAAGAGATTTTTCAAACGCCACCCCAGCGGCTCCTCACCATCCTGGTAGGTCAAGAGGCGACTGAACTTTTGACCGTGGAATATCCTTCCGTCAAAAAACGTCTGCCAGACTTGGTAGCCCGTCTGAAGGATGGCAGCCTCTTCCATCTTGAACTGCAAAGCCACATGGAAGCAGATATGAACTGGCGTATGTTGGAATATTATCTGCTGATCCGCAGACAATATCCCCAAGCCCCACTTCACCAACTGGTTCTTTTTGTCGGCAGAGACAAACCAACCTTTGAGACGAATATTGCAGAAAAAATGCTGCAATTCAGATATGATCTGAAGGACATACGCTATGTGGACTGCCAAATGATGCTGACCAGTCCCCGGATAGAGGAAAACCTGCTGGCTATTCTCTGCCACCTGAAAAATCCTCAGGGGACTGTTCGGGAAATCCTAACCCGTATTGCACGCCTTTCACCAAAAGTGCGAGCTGATCAGCTGGAACGACTGATGATTTTGGCAGGACTCCGTAAGCTTGAAACGGTTGTCCAGAAGGAGGTTAAAGAGATGCCTATTTCGATAGAATTGATGGACAATGACTTTTGGCGGGATGCCTTTTTAAAGGGAGAGGCTGAGGGGAAAATCAAAGGAGTCCAGGAAGGGAGGCAAGAAGGGAGGCAGGAAGGTGCAGCATCTGTGTTTGTACGCCAAGTGGAGTATCGCTTTGGGCCTCTTCCAAATGAAATTCAGGAACTAATCGACCGAGCTGACAAAGCCACCCTGGAGGAGTGGAGCTTACAGGTTTTGGAGGCCAAATCCCTGGCCGACCTTTTTGACCGGGTGGGCATCAAAAAAGAATAACTTCCTCCCCGAAGCAATCGGCCACTCGTTTAAAAACGCTTTTTTTGGTTAGCTTGATCACACCACCCCCTGCACGTTCAAAAAAAGGCCGAACTGCTTGTCTTCGATCATGATGTGTTGATAAAGCCACTCAAACAGAAAAGTCTCTACCTCCTTGGGTAGCTTGGGATCGGAGAGGCTCTCCATCTCTCGCTTGATAATGCTGAGACGCTTGATGAAAAATTGGTGCTCAACGATGTGTTCCTCCACCCTGGGATAGCCCGCTTTTTCCAACAGCTTGCGTTCCCGATTAAAATGGGTTGCAGTGTAAGCGATGAGGGCTGGCAAAAGTTGACGAACCATTGTGGTCTTCATCTGGGCATCTCTCAAACGATTGATAATGCCGATCAATCGTTTGTGATCTTCGTCGATCACTCCAATTCCCACGTTCCAGGCTGGATTCCACTGATCCCGCTTGTCGTCCCAATAGTTGCGTGATTCCAGATCATCCCGGCCCCACCCCTCCTCCTCAGTTCTGATAATGGCGGTGGTACGACCCATGCGGATCAGAGCCAGGTTGCTGATGGCAGCATCTGGATTTTGACTATACTTTTCAAGAATATTCGGGTCAGTGACCGAGCGAATATTTTTTTCCAGACAGAGCCACTGAATAAAACGGTCAGAGGTCTGCTCGAAGGCAATTTTCAGATATTTCCCCCCATAAAGCCCCCTCGCCGCCTCAAACCGATCCGCCAGAGAGTCGCCATTCAATGCGGTCTCCAACAGTTGTTCCTGTTGTGCATCCTCGGGGTTTTGGCTGGCGGCTTCCTCTGGTTCGTTCAACCTCTGTATCAAAAGCTCCCGCTGTTGCGGGTTCAGCCGACTCAAACCGGAAAGCCAGGTTTTAAAATCAGTATCCAGCATGGGTTAATACCCTTTCATGACAGAAAGAACCGGAAGATAAAGCAAGAACTGGCCTCCCTAATGGGTTTGAAAGCACAGATTAACCCAAACCGGCTCTTTTCGGAAACCGACAGTTCGAAAAACCGCCATGAATCAGAACGCTGTTCTCATCCAATGGGAGAAGACCCCCTCTCATCCGGAGCTGTTTTTCAGTACATAGCGCTGGTAAAGGCCGGAAATGGATTCAAAATGGTCCCTCTGCACTTGATGCAGACGGATATCACATTGAAAGGTTTTATCCAGCATGGCAATCAGCTCGACGATTCCCAAAGAGTCCAACACACCCTTGGAAACCAGACGATCCGGATCTGGCTGGGAAATCAGAGGATTGAGTTCCCGAACTCGGGCCAAAACCAGCTCTTTGAAGTGTTGTTCCGTCCCGTCCCAAACCGCTTCAGCCGGTGAGGGATCAGCGGGACGGGTATCGATGTAGCCAAACCCGGATTCAAACTGAAGAAGATAGAGATCCAGATATTTGGGTTGCAAGTGGGCCATATCGACTAAAAGCCGGGGATCCATCAGGCCATCTTTGCCCAATAGCGGTGTGACGACATCCACATAATGGATCATCATGTTTTGACAGAGGGCGTGCATTTTTTGGTAAAAAATTTTCTGGTATCGATAGCGCTCTTCAGGGGTACCCCGAATGGGCCACTGGGGATCCTTGTTGTTGATATTCAAAGGGTGGGTGGGAATGCCGGTGAGGTAGGCCAAGCGCCCCCGCCAAATTTTTCGGATGGCCTGAAAAAAGGCCTGATACTGTTCTACCGCTTGGTTAATGCGTTTTTCAGGCTCTTGGGCAGCCGGAAAAATGGATCGACATTCCGGCTCTCCCGCCTCAATCACCAGCACATCCCGGGGCCCCATTTTTTCAACCAGTGAGAGAAAAAAGGGCAAGGCCCGCTGCCAGTTTTCCCCCCACATCAGCCCCACCCAGTGTGCTTCGATATTTTTAAAGCGATTGCGGTGGCTGGTTTTTCCGGTCCAAAAAATACGTACATGGCTATCCCCCACCACATACAACCGCTGGCCTTTGACCGCTAAAAATCGATCCAGGTTGGCCCGCCGGGTCATTTTGCCGCTGGAAGTTTTTTGCAGCCATTTTCGGGGGACCGCCACCATATGGCTATGGATATCAAAAAGGGTGTTGATCATCTCCTGCAAGGTGTGGCTTACACTGTTTTTTTTGGCCAGTGGCATAAATCGTTTGGGCTCATAAAGAACAAGCACCCGTTCACTGCCCAAATCCTGATCCTCCCAACCCATGGCCATCACGCGCCCCTCATGGACCTCCGGGTGATTTTCCACCGCCCGCTCCAAATCCTGAGGATAGAGATTTTTACCATTATGGATGATGAGATCCTTGATTCGGCCACACAGATAAAGCTCGCCTTCATGAACAAAACCCAAATCCCCCGTGGGAAACCAGCCATCCAGTCGGGGAGGATCCTGGCCGTAATAATTTTCCACCTGAGACTCCCCAGCCAGCATCACCTCCCCCACCTCTTCCCCTGGCTGGCGATCAATACGCACCGAGACCCCATCGATCACCCCGCCACAGCTGACGACCCGAGTGCCAAGATCGGCTTCCTCGGGGGAATGATCTGTGGATTGTCCCAAGGACTCTGCTGACGGCTCTGCGAGTGGCCCTCCTGCAGAATGATCCCCAAAGCCTCCAACCCCCACGCGACCCAAAATACGGACTTGGTGGCGTTGCAAAGCCTTCTGATCCAGCACCAATGCACCAGGCGCTTGGCCGATCTTTGTTTGGGTGGCGGCAAAAACGTTTTCAGCCAGGGCATAACAGACCGAAAGCTGTCCGGCTTCCACACCATGTTGCTTGGAAAAACGCTGGAATCCATCGAGGGAGACCGGTTCCGAACAGTTGATGAAGGAGCGGACAGTTGCCAAATCGAAGTTTTCCTTAACCCGAGCCATAAAGGCAAAAGCGAAATTGGGCAACCAACACAAACTCCCCTTTTGCCTCTCCAGGGTCTGCAATAAAAGCCCGGGATTGGCCGCCCACTCAAATGGATCGATGAAGGTGACCGGGGTGCGCGTGAGAAGGGGCAACAAAAAAGCCGCCACCAGCCCCATGTCGTGATAGAGCGGCAGCCAGGTAACGATGTGGTCCCTCGGTGTCAGCTCAATGGCCTGGGAATAGGCAGCCAACTGGGCTTCCAGGTGGCGGGTGGTGATGGCGACCGCTTTTTGCAATCCCGTGGTGCCGGAGGAGCATTGTAGGAAAAGGGGGGCATCCCTGTCGGGCAAAATGGCGGGGTCGAATTCTCCCTCCACTTGTTGAACACCGTTCAAATCTTCAGGCGTCAACACCTGGGCAGCGACGTTACGGTCGGGCACTTCGCCTACAAATATCCGGTTTTTAAAATGGTGTTGATAATTGGCCAAGCGCACCCCATAGGCTTCTGGGGTGATCTTACGGCTGGGATGGGCGATAAAAGAGGGCAGTTTGCCGGATAGGAGGCAGCCCAGCCAGGCAGCCATCATGGCGGGCGTTTGGCGACCAAAGATGGGTATGATGGGATCTGGATGGCGGGCCAAGAGTTGCGACCAGGCGCTTATCTGGCCCCACAGTTCCCCTGAGGAGACCGCCTGAATCTCCCCATCCACCCCGACCACTGAAAACACCGTGTAGGACGTTTGGGTCAACCCCGGAAAAAAATCCTGCACACGCCGTTTGGAGCCTTTTTTATCAACCATGAGCCCTAGTCCATCATCGTGGCCATCTGCCATCTTGGCCTGATCAAAAGGCAGATGCGAAACTTTTGACATTTTATTTTTTTTATATCTGGAAAATGCAGAATCTCACCAAGTTTCATCTAAAACAGACTACATTTCAAAAACTTGCCAAAACTGGTCTCCATATTGCTTTTTAAGCTTGCTCCACCCATTCATGGAGAACCAAGGCGATGATTTCCTGGCTGGACAGACAGATCAAAACCCAAAAACAAGCCCCAAGCGTGATCACTTGGTTGGACAAACATATCAATGCCCGCAAGCAAGCCCCAAGTGGCCTGGCTCTGCACATTCAGGAGCCCAACTCCGAGGGTTACGACTTTTACTACCGTACTCCGGACAGCTCAGAATATTTTTTGGGCCGCTCCACAGCAGAATGCAGTTTTCAGCAGCTTCAGATTCAACTTCACGATCCCCACGTCTCCCGCCTCCACTGCCGATTTTTCCGGCTGCCCCACGGACTCTGGATGGTTGAGGATCTCAACAGCAGCAACGGTACCTTTCTGGGCCGCCAGGAGAAAGGGTTCATCCCTGCAGGCCGGGTGCGTCGCCCCATGCCCATCCGTCCAGGCGTAACGATTTTCGTGGGCAAAACCATCCTCACCGTCCGCTCCACAGAAGCCGTCCGTACCCCATTCTGGAAATTCCGCGCTGCGTGATAACAGGGTATCTTGCCCCATTTTCCCCAGCGTCATAACATGGGGGTTGTTTCATCCGGAAGCAATCCCCTTCCCCATCCGGACCCAATACCCCGGAAAGGGTCAATCCGATGTCCGACGAAATCATCGTCCACGAATTCCGCCCCCTCTTCCTCACTGTGGAAAACATCGGCCCCTTCCAGGGGAAACCCTACACGGTAGATTTCACCACATCGGACAACGAACCCTGCAATTTTTTTCTCCTCATTTCCGAAAATGGCCGTGGCAAGACCACCCTGCTTGAAACGATGGTAGATTTGGTATCGCTGCTTTCCACTTCTAATGGTCTACCCCTGAAAATGCTCAGAGAAGAACTCAAAAAGGATACTGGCCGCGCCCAAATTGATTTCTTTTTTAAATACAACTTTTCCGGATCATCAACAAAGGCTATGATTTTCAGCATTGAGGCCGGAAAACGGAAACACAATCCTCTCAAAGACTGGGCTGAGGACGAGGTTCAAATTTTTTCTGCCAGAAACCAGGAAACACATATATGGCTCAACAGATCCACAAAACAAGAAAAATGGCATAGAAGGAATAAAGTAAATATAGGCCCTCAATCCGGACGACTAGAAATGTTTGCCGATTTTGCCCAGAAGGCACGGGGACAATCACCTGGTCAAACTGAAAACAATCCACCAACCATCCTCTTTTTTCCAGATAATCGCGGTATCCCACCTGCTGATTCTTTTGGTAACCGCTCTATCAGCCAACCTTCAAATTGGAGATATCAACTCGTTCATCAGTTTGGTCTTGAACGAGGTTGGAACCGCTCCCTGGACAACATGCTGGTCTGGCTCTCCTGGCTGGATGATGGGCGCCTTGAAAAAGCCAAGCAGATGGTCAACGATTGGGCCTTCAAGGATACCAATAAAGTTCTGGAAGGGATCCGCAAGGAACCTCCAGAAGCGGTGGTCAACAATAACGGCGTTAAACACCGGTTGGATCTCTTGAGTGGTGGAGAGAGAAACCTGGTGCAGCTCTGTTTGAGGCTGGGCGCTCACATGACCCAAAACACCATCGTTTTGATTGATGAGCTGGATCTACACCTGCATATCAAATGGCAACACCGACTACTCAACCGGTTGAAAGGAATGGTGAAGGAAAATCCCGGTCTCACGGTGATCGCCACAACCCACTCAAAAGAGATCATCGAAGCCTTTGCCAGCGACCTGAAAGAAGAGGGGCTGCGCAAGGGGGGGCAGATCATCGATCTGGACACAGACCGGTAATTCCTCATTATGGCCACTTTCAAAAGCCTGCCCGATGCTCACACCATTGCCAGCCGCTATGATGGCCGTCTACCGGTCTATCTGGAATCTAAAGAGGATGCTCAGGTTTTTGCAGAACGCTGGTTCAATGGCTCCCGGGATACGCTGAGGTTTATCGCAGCGGATCAAGTTGGTACCGGCGGCTGCCAAGGGGTCATTCAGCAAGTCGCCCAGGATCGGGATGCTGGATTGGCTGCCTACGGTATCGTTGATCGGGATGTACTTTTGGGTATTTCCTGCCCGGACCTCTTTTTTTTCCCGGAAGAAAACACCCCGCACATTCCCTGGCCCCTCCCCCCCGAGATCATCGTTCTCGACTGCTGGGAGATGGAAAACTATCTGCTCGACTCCGAGGCTGTGGAAACCTTTCAAGCTGATGAGCAAGGCCGGAGCAAATGGGATAGTGGGGTCGTCCTGGAAACACTCTCTGATTTCGCTCAAAACCTATTGGGGCTGATGGCGGCCAATCTGGTACTTATGACCTATCGAAAGGAGAGCCTCTCCCCTCTTTTTGAAGCTGCTGTCCTCGAACCATCCCGAGAAAAACTCACCAGCCACCTTTCAACAAAAATTTCCATCCCCGACATCAACACCGAGGGACTATTCGATCAATATGCAGAATTGATTGGGGAAACCGTCCCTACAACCTCAGCTGATTTCCACAATAATTGGGAACAGCTGCGCTGCCGGGTGGATGGAAAAATGTTCCTGACCCGATTTTTCCATAAGCCTGGCCATAAAAACAATCTACCCCGTTTCCACTTGGCGACCCGCATCAAGGAGCAAAACCGGGTAAGCCCTGAACTTACTCGTCATATCGAACGGTTGGTCGATATTGCCAATGGCCGTTCTCCCGCTTCACCCCAAATCAGCCCTCATCAATCCCCATAAATCCGTGCGCCCAACACATCATCCAAAAGCCTTACCTCACGACTACCCCGAACGGCATTGCCCATGACGATTTTTTCAGCCCTTGCCAGGTCACCCAGGGTGAGGCTTTGTTCGATGGCATTCAGTTGTTTCATCTGCTTTTTTCGCCATAAGCTTGGCAACAATCCATCCGTCAGGGGGGGGGCTCGCCAAAGACTATCCAACAACACCAAAATTCCCTGAATCGCTCCTTCCGTCACCTGCCCCAGGTTATTCAGAAACAACGCCTCGTCATAGCCTGCCTCTTGGGCCTCCCGCAATCCCCGATTGAACAGCTCCCGTCGGCTGGTTTTGTGCCCCAGCAAGGGATCCATTCGGTCTACCCGGGTGGGATCGATCCGAACTTTGAGGGGCTGATTATCTTGGGAAACCGACCGCTGAGAGAGGGAAAAAGTGCCATCCGGTGCCAATAGCAGGCGAAGGGCATCCAGAATGGAACCCGCCTCAAGCCACTCTTGCACCTGAGCCAGGACTTCCCGTTCCAACGGATCCCTCTCCCAGGCAAACCCCAATGAGCGGGCGGAATATTCCAGACGATTCAGATGCTCTCTCAACCATGGAATCTCCCCCCGCTCATTCATCCCCATGGTTTCAATCAACTGGAACGGTTCCGGAATTTTTTCCAAAAAACACCCTTTCTCACCAATTTCCAACCACTCCCGGTCGATTCGGGAATCAGCCACCACCCCCCCTCCCAAACCGATTCGGCAAATCCCCTGCCCCTGGCGCTCCCTTCCCCCCCTCCCCTCAGTCTTGCCCCCACTCCGACCACTTGTTTGCCCACTGCCAACGGTCTGGGTCACCGTGCGGATAGCCACGTTGAAGATAAAATCCCCACCGGGCTTGATCACCCCAATGGAACCGGTATAAAGCCCCCGGGGACGCTGTTCCAACTCCCGGATAATCTCCATGGTGCGGTGCTTGGGAGCGCCGGTGATGGAAGCCGCCGGGAAAAGAGCCGAAAATATTTTTTCCAATCCAATCCCAGCCCCAATCCGTCCCTGTACCCGGGTTTCCAGGTGGCGAACAGTGGGATAGATGCGGGGCTCAAACAGATGCGGGGCTCTCACTGAACCGACTTCACACACCCGCCCCAGATCGTTGCGCACCATATCGACAATCATCAAATGTTCTGCCCGCTCCTTTTGGGAAGCCAGCAATTCTTGGGAAAGAAACCGGTCCTGTTCCGGGGTCCCCCCCCGAGGCCGGGTGCCTTTGATGGGCGCAGAGGTGAGATGCTCTCCCTCTCGCAGCAAAAACAGCTCCGGGGAAAAAGAGGCTGCACGCATCTCTCCGGTATCCAGATAAGCGGCAAAGGGGTGACGATGGCGTGGTTGCAGTTTCAAAAAAAGGGCTGCAGGATCAAGCTTTTCCAGGGAGGCCTCCAGGGTATAGTTCACCTGATAGCTATCCCCGGCCTGGATATAGTCGAGAATTTTTTCCAAATCCCCGAGATAGCGGCTGCGGGAAATTTCCGGGGTCGGCGGGTGATGTGCCGAGAGAACAGAAAGCGGCACATCGGCTGGATAAACCGCCTCACAAACCCGGGAAAAAACCCCAAACCAAACCAGGGGAAAAGCCTCATCACCAGGAGAGACAGGCAGATCAAAAGCCGCTGCCGCCTCATAGCGAATTCCACCCCCGACCCAAAAACCCCGCTTGGCAGCCGCTTCGGCCCCAGCCAATACAGCGCTTACTTCAGACGGTTTTCGGGCAATGAGAATTTCGACCGGTGAACCCAGCCAGAGGGGATGCTTGAGGGGAGCAAAGTCGAGGAGGAGTTGGGGAGAACCATCCCCCAGCCCCTCCCAAGTCAGCTTGAGCCGCTTGGGAGAGGTGGGTGACAAGGTCAAATCAGAACGCAGATAGGCGTTTGTGTTAAAGCACGCCGCGAGCGGAAAGAGTGGGTCTGGGGCTGATGTGGAGGCGGTTCAGACCCAGTTTTTTCTCGTCGATTTCCATGGCAGCCCCCAAAAGCTGGGCAAAGTTCATCTCAGGCAGGCCGATAAATTTTCCAACGCTTTTTTCGGCAACACCTTGATAAGCACCCATGGCCATGTCACAGAGGGTACAGGGGGAGATCATCACTTCGGCCCCGGCATTCTTGGCGCTCAGGCAGTTTTTGGCCACCATTCCCTTCATCTCTTCCTGGTCGGAGAGCATGACGTGGAAGCCGCAGCATTTGTCCTGGCCATCGTAGGAGACCGGGTCGCCGCCCAAAGTCGCAATCAAGCGATGGAGATGATCGGCTTTTTCCCCCGCTTCGCCATCGTAGATATGTTCGGGACGCAGGTTGTGGCAGCCATAAAAAGGGGCCACCCGCAGGCCGTTCAAGGGGCGTTTGATCCGACTTTTCAGCATGGTCTGGTCCACCAGATCGGTCATCACCCATAGCAGATGATGGACTTTGATGGTGGCTTCAAAAGGACGCACGCCTGCTTCGGAGAGAACCTTGTTGATCTTTTCCAGAATTTCCGGCTCGGTCTTGAAGCGATAATTGGCATAGGAGAGGGTCTGGAGGCAGGTGTTGCAGATGGTGACCAGATCCCGGCCTTGGGCTTCGGCCTCGGATAGAATCCGGGCAGCCACAGCCAGGGAAAAGGCGGGCTTGGTCTCTCTCAGGCTCACCGCACCACAGCAGGTGGCGTTGGGCATATCAAAGAGACCTATATCCAACTCCTGGCAAACGGCTCGGGCCGCTTCATCGGCCTCTTTTTGAACCTGTTTGGCACCACAGCCGGGATAATAAGCAAATTCCAGGGACATTTCCGACTCCTTATAACCGCTGATTCGATTCGCCGAACCGCTGTTGCTCTTCCTAAAGACCAGATTATAACCGTCCGCAATCAAGGAGGGCTGATCCAGTCCGGGTACCCTATGACTGGTCAGGGATACCCTTGGGTCCGTTCCCAAGCTGCACCCGACGTTCGGACCACAGCCTGTGCATCTTTGAGAGATGCCGCTTTCCCAATTTGGGAACCACCTCTTTACTCGGGAACCACCTCTTTGGCCTTGGTTTCCACGTCCGGCTTGTCCCGTTCGAGAATGTCGTAGATTTTACTCAACTCGTCGAGATTTCCAGATTTGTGTGGAAATGGCGAAGGCACTTTGCCCTTCTTCATGAAGTGCAACATGGTGCCCATTTCCTTCATGGCACCGATAACGCCGATGGTGCGGACCATGAGGGTAAATTCGTTGAGGTCGCCGGTTTTTTTGATATCCTCGTGGAAGGCCAGAGCATGTTTGGGGCCTGGACCATCCTTGAAGCCCTTTTCCAGGCCTCGGGTACGCAGCTTGACGATCGCCTCCATGGGGGCGACATCCTTGGGACACATTTCCACACACATGGCACAGCGGGAACAGGACCACATCATGTGGTTTTCGGAAAGATCCTTCAGCCGGGCGGTCTTCTGCCCCTCCCGGGGATCCGACACAAAGCGAAACGCCTTGGCCAGTGCAGCGGGGCCGATAAATTCCGGGCTCACCTCACTCATGGTGCAGTCGGAATAACAGCAGCCGCACATGATGCACTGGGTGACGTGGTTCACCTGATCGTAGGCGCTCTTGCCCACGTCGGTATTGGCCTCGGGCCCCTCTTCCAGGTAGGGTTTGATTTTGCGGATCCGTTTGAAAAACGGTCCGATATCCACCACCAAATCCTTGAGAATGGGCTGGTTGGCCATTGGGGCCACCTCAACGACGCCATCCCGGGAAACAGCTCCGATGTGGGTTTTGCAGGCGAGTCTTGTGCGACCACTGATTTTCATGGCACAAGAGCCACAGATGGCCGAACGGCAGGATTGACGGAAGGTCAGACCCCCATCCTGATGGCCTTTGATCTCCTCCAAGGCGGTCAGCACCGTGGTGGTTTCTTCCGCCTCCACCCGATATTCCTGCCAGCGGGACTCGATTCGCCCCTCCCGGCTTTTACGGTTACGTTGGATACGAAAGGTGTAAAACTTAACAGGCATCGACGCCTCCCATGGATCCGCTCGTCATCCGATCAGTAGGTACGCTCTTTGGGTTCGTATTTGGGATTGCCCACCGTACGAATATCTTCGTAGGAGAGCACTACCTCGCCCTTGTCGGGATCCCAACGGGTGATCGTGTGCTTGCGCCAGTTGGCGTCATCCCGTTCGGTATAATCGGTGCGTGAGTGCGCCCCTCGGGACTCGGTACGGGCCAGAGCCCCTTTGATGATACACTCCGCCAGGTCGATCAGGTTGCCCAACTCCATCGCCCGCAACAGATCGACATTAAACTCATCGGATTTGTCGTAGACGTTGATGATATTGTAATCCTTGCGCAGCTTGGGAATCTGGCCGGCAGCGGTTTCCAGACCTTCCGGGGTCCGGTAGACGCCGCAGTAGGCATTCATGGCACTGGCCATGCGGGCGTGCAGCTCTACTGGCTTCATACCCCAATCCTGGCGGCTTTTGAGCTCGTGGATTTGATCCCGAACGTGGTGGAGATCGGTCATGGGGAAATCCCGGAGGCTTTGCCCTTGAGCATAACGGGTGGCGGCCTTGCCGGTGATCTTGCCAAAAACAATGGCATCCAACAGGGAGTTACCCCCCAGACGGTTGGCACCATGAACCGAAGCACAGGCGGCTTCTCCTGCTGAAAAGAGCCCGGGCAGTGGCGAGGCCCCTTCCTTGTCGGTTCGGATACCCCCCATGGAATAGTGGGTCGTCGGTCGGATGGGGATGGGCTCCTTGATGGGATCCACCCCTTCCAGATCAATGGCCAACTGGCGCACCTGGGGCAGTCGCTCCAGAATTTTTTCAGCGCCCAGATGGGTCAGGTCCAAAAAGACCGCGCCATCCGTGCCCCGACCTTCGAGAATTTCAGTCTGCTCAGCGCGAGAGACCACATCCCGGGAGGCCAGTTCAAATTTGGTGGGGGCATATTTGCCCATAAACCGCTCGCCGGCGGAATTAATCAGATACCCTCCCTCACCCCGGGCACCCTCGGTGATCAAAATACCGGAGGTACGCAGACCTGTGGGATGGAACTGAACAAATTCCATATCTGCCAACGGCGCTCCCGCCCGCATCGCCAGGGCCATACCGTCACCGGTATTGGTGGTGGCGTTGGTGGAGGAGAGATAGACCCGGCCATAACCGCCCGTGGCCATCAATACCGCCTTGCCCCGGATGGGAAAAATCTTGCCGGTCTTGATGTCATAAGCAACCACACCCGCCACGTGCCCTTCGGCATCGGTGACCAGGCGCATCACCTGACACTCTTCATAGACCGGGACGTTGGCCTGGACCAACTTTTCCCAGAGTGTGTGGAGCAGCACCTGACCGGTGCGGTCAGCGGCATAGCAAGTTCGGTCGAAGCTGGCACCGCCAAAGGGGCGCTGGGCGATATCGCCATCATCAAGACGGGAGAATGGGGTGCCCATTCGGTCCATCTCACGGATTGCTTCGGGGGCCTCCTCACACATCAGCTCGATGGCATCTTCGTCGCCGATATAGTCAGAACCCTTTACCGTATCATAGGAGTGGGATTCAACCGAGTCTTGTGTGTTGATGGCGGCATTAATTCCCCCTTGTGCGGCACAGGAGTGACTCCTGAGGGGATGAATCTTGCTCACAATCGCCACATTGATACTCGCTTTGACCCCTTCCAAGGCAGCGCGCATCCCCGCCAAACCGGCGCCGACTATGATCAGGTCATGGATTTTCATGGCTCCTCCCAACGCTGATGTTCCACCGTAGGCTTCCATACCAAAATCGATACTGACAGATATAAAAAACTCTCAAACAAATTCTTGTGCAACCGCCCGATAATTCTTGTTTCAGCAGCTATTTATATAGTTAAAAAACCACTTCCCCCCTATCGAAGGCGACACTTTAAATGAGATGTTACGAAAAGTCAAAAAAAGCAATCACACCGGTATTAATTTTTTTTTGCGCGTCAAAGGCCCAGCCGGTTTGCCCCCCCCTTCGACCCTGTGATAGAAAACATAAAGAGATGAGGAACCTTCAGGAGATCAGCCACACACATGGACGCTACAGCACAATCCCGCAATAAATATAATCCCCAGGCCATCGAAGCCAAATGGCAGGGTATCTGGGCCGACGAAAAAACCTTTTGCGCCGTGGAACAGGGAGACCGGGATAAATTTTATCTCCTGGTGATGTTCCCCTACCCCTCCGGGCGGATACACATGGGCCATGTGCGCAACTATGCCATTGGCGATCTCATCGCCCGCTATCAGATGCGCCTGGGCAAAAATGTCCTCCACCCCATGGGCTGGGACGCGTTCGGCATGCCCGCTGAAAATGCCGCGATCAAACAGGGAGATCACCCCAAAGGGTGGACCTATCGCAACATCGAAGCGATGCGCAAAGAGATCCAATCCATGGGGATCTCCTATGATTGGGACCGGGAGTTGGCCACCTGTGATGCCGACTATGCCCATTGGGAGCAGCAGCTCTTTTTAAAGCTTTATGATAAAGGCTTGGTCTACCGCAAAAAATCCCTGGTCAACTGGGATCCCGTGGATCACACCGTGCTGGCCAACGAACAGGTCATTGACGGCAAGGGGTGGCGCAGCGGGGCCACGGTGGAGCGCCGGGAACTCTCCCAATGGTTTTTAAAAATCACCGACTATGCCGATGAACTGTTGGCGGATCTGGATCAACTCTCCGGCTGGCCGGAAACCGTCCGCACCATGCAGGCCAACTGGATCGGCAAAAGCCACGGGGTTGAATTTTCATTCAAGATCAAGGATTCAGAAGAAACCCTCCCGGTCTACACCACCCGCCCGGACACCATCATGGGGGTCACCTTTTGCTCCATCGCCGCCGAACACCCCCTGGCGCACAAGGTAGCCGAATCAAACCCCTCGGCCCTCACCTTCATCCGGGAGTGCCAAACCTCCGGCACCAGCGAAGAGGTGCTGGAGCGTCAGGAGAAAAAAGGCTTCGATACCGGTCTGAAGGCGATCCACCCCCTGACCGGCGAAGAGGTGCCCCTCTTTATCGCCAATTTTGTCCTTATGGGCTACGGTACCGGGGCGGTGATGGCTGTTCCCGCCCACGATCAACGGGATTTTGAGTTTGCCCGTAGCCACGACCTACCCATCCGGGTGGTGATTCAGCCCCCGGGGGAAGCTCTGGACCCCGACACCATGGCTGAAGCCCACGTAGGGGCCGGGGTGCTGGTCAACTCAGGGGAGTTTGACGGCCTCGACAACGAATCCGCCAAGGAAGCGGTCGCCAAAGCCTTCGAAGAGAAGGGCATCGGTCAATCCACGGTCAACTTCAGACTTCGGGATTGGGGCATCTCCCGACAGCGCTACTGGGGCAACCCCATTCCCATGGTCCACTGTGACGCTTGCGGCGTGGTGCCGGTGCCAACCCCACAACTACCGGTGGCCTTACCGGAAAATGTTTGGGAAGAGGCGGGTGCTGGCAAACAGGCGGGCAACCCCCTGGCGCTTCATCCGGAGTGGAAAAAAACCACCTGCCCCAAATGTGGTGCAGCGGCCCAGCGGGAAACCGACACCATGGACACCTTCATGGAGTCCTCCTGGTATTTTCTGCGCTACTGCTGCGCCGATCTCGACACCGCTCCCCTCGACCGCCAACGGGTCGATTACTGGATGCCGGTGGATCAATATGTCGGCGGTATTGAACACGCCGTGCTCCATCTCCTCTACGCCCGTTTTTTCCACAAGGCGATGCGGGATGTGGGGGAAGTCACCTGTGATGAGCCCTTCAGTCGGCTTTTGACCCAGGGGATGGTGCGCAAGGATACCCACAGCTGCCCGAATCACGGCTGGCGCTACCCCACTGAAGTCAAATCGGACGAGGGAAAGCTCCTCTGCGTTGAGTGCGATGGGGCCATCCAGGTAGGCCGCAACGAAAAGATGTCCAAATCCAAACACAACGTGGTGGATCCCACCGACCTGATTTCGGGGTATGGGGCGGATACCGCACGGCTGTTCATGCTGTTTGCAGCGCCACCGGAGCGGGATCTGGAGTGGAACGACAGTGGGGTGGATGGCGCTTGGCGCTTTATCAATCGGCTCTGGCGGCTGGTCAATGATGTGGTCCAGCGCACGCCTGGGATTGAGCCTGTCAAGGGCATGCCGAAAGCCGCTGATCTGCGCAAGCTGCGCTCCAAAACCCATCAGACCATTGCCAAGGTGACTGGAGATATCACCGATCAGCAGTTTAACACCGGGATTGCGGCGGTGATGGAGTTGGTCAACGAAGCCTCACCACACCTGGGCAAGGAGGAGAGTCTCCTCAAGGGTGAAAAGGCGGCTGTTTTGCGGGAAGTGGCAGAGATGGCCGTGATGCTGCTCAATCCATACATTCCCCACGTCACGGAAGAGTTGTGGATCCATCTGGGCCATACTGATCGCCTGAGCCACCATCCCTGGCCCCAAGCCGATCCCGAAGCCCTGGTCAAAGAAGTGATTACCCTGGTGGTCCAGGTCAACGGCAAGCTGCGCTCCCGACTTGAAGTTTCCCCGGAGACCGATAAAAAAGAGCTGGAAACCGCCGCCCTGGCCGATCCCAAAGTTCAATCGTTCCTCGACGGCAAAACCGTGCGCAAGGTGATCGTCGTACCGGGCCGTCTGGTCAACATTGTAGCCAAGTGAAAGAGATCATGGGGACTTTAAATTCAAGACCCGTACTGTTTTTTGCAACCCTGCTACTGGTGGCAACCCTATCCGCCTGCGGCTATCGCTTTCCAGGAGAGGCCCCTGTTTCCGGCATCTCCGGGGTGCAGGTGGGAGGGGCCGGATCCGATTCAGCCCCCCTGCTTGCACGGCAGTTAAAACGCAAACTGGAGCGACGCTTGCGCCTTTCAGCCACCCAGCCCGGGGATACGGAGGGCGCGATTTTGCATTTGAATCTGGAGATGCCGGATCAATCGGTCATCGTTCAGGAGCAGTCGGGTCGAGCTGACCAGTATCGAGTCACTCTGAGAGCCCAACCCCGCCTCGCCTCTGAAAAAAAGTCGGGTAAAAACCACTTTCCGGTGGTGAGCGGTACGGCCACCTTCTATGACCTCAGTGCGGGCACCACCAGTCGCGCCGCCCAAATCCAAGCCCAGTCCGAAGCCCTCGACCAGCTGGCCGATGCGGTGGTGGCGGTGGTTTCGGAAAACAACTGAGCTTAGGATTCAACCGCCTGTCAAAGCTCGGCTTTTTTGAAAAACCCGTAACCGGATTGGATCATGATCAAAGCGGATTGGGTGATCAAAGAACGGGTTGGACAGTCAACAAGCAGATCGATGGATGTCAGGCAGGATCCCACCTTGAGGGAAAAGGTAAAATTAAAAAAACGCGCCGAGGGTACCGGGGATAGAGGGAGGGGATGGTCCCCCGACGCGGGGTGGAGGAGAGAGAAGACGAACCCAGTCAGGAACGTGAATGGTGATCGTCACCACCCTATGCAGTCAGACAGGCCCCTCCCCCATTGGTTCCCATTCAATCTTGACGCTTCCGATATTTTTTTTGAGTTTGGTCAATTTCCCACCCGGAAAACGATCCGTTATTTCGTGAGCCATTCATGAAACTGAAAAGTCAGGATCTTCTCTTTCGCCTCAAAAACGAAGCCCCACCCATGGGGATATTGCTCTATGGCCAGGAGGCGGGCCTGGTGATGGAAAATGCTGGGGCCATTCGTCTCGCGGTGATGGGGGAGGATGAGGAAGAGGCGGAATTCGATGCGGAAACCTTTTATGCCGGAGACCTCAACGAAGAGCGTTTTCTCACCAGCTGCCAATCCCTCCCCTTCATGGCCAAGCGCCGTCTGGTCACCATCCGGGAAGCGGATCAACTCCCCCCCAAGGTGCGGGAAACGGTCCTGGCTTATCTTAAAAAACCCTCACCCACCACCGTATTGTTGATCACAGCGGGGCCCCTGGAAGCAGGAAATCCCCTACGAAAAAGGCTGGAATCCAACAAAAAAATGTGGTGCGTCCCCTTCTATCCCCTGGAAGGGGCGGCTCTCAACAACTGGCTGCGTGGCCGCCTGAAAGAAGCGGGCTTCCAGGTGGATCGGGACGCCCTGATGCATTTGGGGGAGCGCCTGGAAGGGGATACCCGGGTGGCGGGGCAGGAGTTGGAAAAGCTGGCACTTTTCATGGGTAAGGAGCGCTCCATCGGTCTGACTGATGTCATGGCGGTGGTGGGTGAGACCGCTAACGCAAGCCCTTTTGCCCTGGCCGCAGCGGTAACCGGAGGCCAAGGCAAGGAAGCCCTCACCATTTTGGACAAGCTGCTGGAATCAGGAGAGGAGCCCCTGATGCTGCTGGCCCTCATCACCCGCCGAATCCGACAACTGGTCAAGGGGCGGGCGCTTTTGGATCAAGGGGTGCATCCGGACAAGGCAGCCCGGGAGCTGAAGATATTTTGGAAGGAACAGAAGCCTTTTTTTGCCCAGTGTCGCACCCTGCCCGGAACGGCGGCTGCCAGTGCGCTTCTTTACTGTCTGGAGGCGGATGCCGGACTCAAGGGGGGCGGCCCCCCTGCCCGTCAAACGCTGGAACGGCTGGTCATTCGGATTGTGGCGCTGATTCCCGGGCGTCCCGAACCTTTCCGGCGCTCACTTTGAGTAAAAGCCAGATACCGACAATTCCCAGAGCCACGCCAATAAACAGCTTCCCCTGGATGATCTCGTAGAGCAGCCCCCCCACCACCGGCCCGATCACCCGCCCCAGAGCGCTCATGGATTGAAAGAGCCCCATCATCACCCCCTGTTTTTCAGCGGTGGTGTTGAGGCTGACCAAACTCGAAAAGCCCGGATGGACCAACCCTGCTCCCAAAGCCACCAGGGCCAACCCCCCCAGGGTACCAACCCAGCCACCAATCAGGCCCAAGATACCCAATCCAGCTGAAACCAGCACCAACCCCATCCGTGCCGTGCGTTTTTCCCCTACCCGGGGAGCCAATCGCCGCACCAGCCCCCCCTGGGAGATCGCCATCATCACCCCCACATAGGCAAACACCCAACCGGTGGTGGCCATGGTCCAACCCATCAATTCCTGCCCCCACAGGGGAAGCGTCACCTCAAAGGCGGAAAAGAGGGTGATAAATCCCCCCATGAGAAAACAGACCGCAAGGGCTCCCGGATAGGCCCGGGCCTCGCGCCAGGGTTGCAGGGAGAGGGGGTGGTAGCGGGGAGCGGGTTTGCTGTTGGCAGCGGTTTGCAGATTTTTGGTTTCCGCCAAAAAGAAAATGGCCGCCAAGCCGTTCAGGCCGGTGATGGCAGCCGCCGCAAGGGGAGCGGCTTCCAGGCCATATTGGGAGAGCAGCCCGCCCATCGCAGGCCCCAGCACAAAGCCCAAACTAAAGGCAGCCCCGATCAGCCCCATCGCTTGGGCGCGTTTTTCAGGGGGGGTGATGTCTGCCATGGCTGCTTGGGCTGCAGCAATGTTGGCCCCCATGATCCCTGCCACCCCCCGGGCGACAAAAAGCAGCCACAAAGAGCCTGCCATACCGTAAACAAGATAGGAGATGCATGAGCCGAACAGGCCGACGATCAGCACCGGTCGCCGCCCCCATCTGTCGGAGATTCGCCCCCAGAAGGGCGCGAAAAGAAATTGCATTAAGGAGTAGATCGCCATCAACCAGCCGATCTGCCAGGGTGCGGCCAAAAACCGGGGGTCGGAAGCGTAGAGAGGCATGAGGGGCAGCACCATGCCGAACCCCAAAAGGTCCGCAAACACGGTGATGAAGATAATACCGGTGGAGGCTTTACGTCTCATCAATTAAACCTCATCCCCCCCCGGGAATAAACAACTGGAAAATTCAGGAAACTTACAGACGCAGGAACCAGGCGGTCAGAACGGCCCCGGCATTAAAGATCAGCGGGACGGCAAAGGGACCTAGCTTGATACCCGCTGGCTGAAACTGAACGGCCCAGATCCAAGGAAGCGCCACCACGATGGAAGTGAGCAGTCCAGTCGTAGGCCCTACGTGGATAAAAACCGCCCAGGGCGCCACAGCCGTCGCCACATAGATCGCCAGCAGCCCCACAGCCCAGAGGGTCAGGATGGTCAGGCTGATTTTTTGGGGAGGTGTGGTCATCGATTCGGGTTCAGATGTTGGTGGCAGCAGAAAAACATCCTTTGATTCACAAGCCCAGTCAAAACAGAAGCCCTTCAATCGACAAAAAAACTTTCAAAACACAAAAAAAGGGGCGGCGGGTTTGCACCTCGCCGCCCCTTTTTAAGAGTCAAACAGTCAGCTCAGCTTAGGGAATGACAGCTGGGATGTTGTCAAAGTAGTCGCCGTTGACCAGGAAGTGGATCCAGATGCTGGCAGCATAGCCCAAGGCAATCGCGGGGGCCCATTTCAGGTGACCGAAGAAGGTGTACATGCCACGGGCTTGGCCCATGAGCGCCACACCAGCGGCGGAGCCGATGGAAAGCATGGAACCACCCACACCAGCGGTGAGGGTCACCAGCAACCACTGACCCATATCCATCTGGGGCCCCATGGTCAAAACGGCAAACATCACCGGGATATTATCGACGATGGCCGACAGGAAACCCACCATGACATTGGCGTAGGTTGGACCCCAATCGATATACATCACCTTGGAAGTTACGGCCAGATAGCCGATAAAGCCCAAGCCACCCACGCAGATGATGACCCCATAGAAGAACATCAGGGTGTCCCATTCAGCCCGACCCACCTGCTTGAAGATATCGAAACCCACATCGCCGATCTCCTGCTCCTGCTCGTAACGGCGGCGGCGATTGGGGTTGGAGCCCCTGTAGTCGCCGTAGGTCTTTTTGAGATAAAAACCAAACAGCTTGAGATAGGAGAGACCCAGCATCATACCCATCATCGGGGGCAGGTGCAGGAAGTTGTGGAAGCTGACAGCGGTAACGATGGTGGCAAGGAAGAGAAAGATGATCCGGATACCGCCCCGTTTGATATGCACCACCTCAGTGCTGGCTTCGGGTTTTTCGTTGGGGATGGCAAAGTGCATGATCACCGCAGGCACCAGCCAGTTAACGGCGGAGGGGATGAAGAGGACAAAGAAGGTCTGGAAGGCCACGATCCCTTTTTGCCAGACCATCAGGGTGGTGATATCGCCGAAGGGGCTGAAAGCACCACCAGCATTGGCAGCAATCACGATATTGATACAGGCCAAGCCGACAAATTTGGGATTGGAGCGACCCACGGCCAGCACCACGGCACACATCAGAAGAGCGGTGGTGAGGTTGTCGGCGATGGGGGAGATGAAGAAGGAGAGGACACCCGTCATCCAGAAGAGCTGACGATAGCCAAATCCCGAACGCACCAGCCAGGCGCGCAGTGACTCAAACACCAACCGCTCATCCATGGCGTTGATGTAGGTCATGGCCACCAGGAGGAACAGGAAAAGCTCGGCATACTCAAGGATGTTGTGCCGCACGGCCACTTCCGCCGCGTGGGGCATGCCGTGGCTGGCATAAACAGCGGCAATCATCGCCCAGATAATGCCCGCAGCCAGGAGCACCGGCTTCGATTTTCTGAGGTGGGTAAACTCCTCGGCCATCACAAAGATGTAGGCCACAATAAAAATCAGCAGGGACAGGTAGCCGACAGCGCTATTGGTGAGGTCGATCATCTCCCCACCACCACCTGACGCCCAAGCCGAACCCGGCAAACCGACGGCGAATGCCGCCAGGGCCAACAAAATGCTCCAAAACCTGGTCAACGTGATCTCTCCATTACCGTGAGATGTGAATCCCCATTCCCTCTCTCTCCAAAAAGCCGATATATATACGCAATTGGGAAGCTGCAAATTCGGCCATCCGGACCAAGAGCCCTCAGGGGAAAAAGTAGGTTACTATAGATGGAAATTTACAGGGCTGCAATGTCAACTTCACCAAGTGAAAATTCTCCTGCCCCACTTTAGCAGAAAACCATTTTCAATAATGGTAAAATCAGCCAAGATTCCAATGAGATTCAACACTCATGAAGGGCTATTCAAAAGACTAAATACGATGAAAACTTGCGGATTGGTGGCTTTGGGTCTATGGTTCCCGGCTTCATAAGGCAAAGTCTCTCGGCTATGGGAGGCTGGGAACCACTTTTGAGAGGACCCGATTTGAGTCCCCTTCAGCACTGAACGGAGGATGTCGTGTCACAGCTAAACTGCAACAAGATTCTGATATCCGTCGATTTTTCACCCGATAGCCTGGTGATGATCCTCGCAGAAAACAGCCCCTCCTCACCAGCCGACAATCACAACATCAAGCTGAACACCTCTTTTTCCAGAGGCCAGCCAGCCAGTCAGATCCTTAATCATCGCCAGATAGACGAAAACCGATGTGATCGTCTTGGGTATTATGGATACCAGCGGCCAAACAGGACTCTCCCACACGTTCACAGGCTCCACAGCCTAGCGGGTGGTGCGACAGGCTGACATTCCAGCGTTAACACCTGAAAAACCTTAAAAAAAGAACCGGATACACCATTAACAAGCAGCCTGTTCACCGGGAACATTTTCGGGCCATCAACCTTTCACCGGGGTGGTTTTCTTCTGAGATCCAGTAATTTCTGTGGCCGTCGGCTTTCAGCTGATAGCGGCGACCACAGATGTTGGTGGCTGTTCAGAT
>JADFZT010000041.1 GCA_015232395.1 Magnetococcales bacterium
TCTGGCTTTTGGAGCTGTTTCCGAGCCTTGCGGAGTTTGGCTGAATAAAAATGCGCTTTTGTGAAATTAAGGTGTTGTCCCAGACCCCAGGGTAGGTATCCACGTGTTACTCACCCGTTCGCCACTCGTCAGCACTCCGAAGAGCCTGTTACCGTTCGACTTGCATGTGTTAAGCGTACCGCCAGCGTTCGTTCTGAGCCAGGATCAAACTCTCCGAATATATTCAGAGTTTACGCACCTAACTTACAAACACTAGAGTATGAACTCTTAATTCGAAAGTCAGGTCTTAGTTTAAAGCTGAAGACCAAACGCCAAATCAAGCGCCCACACCGATGATTACCTCGTCCTGTCAAAGAGCAATCTCTTGCGAAGTGCTGTTGCCTTTTTCGCTAGAGTCTCTCGGGGAGTGCTGTTGCCTTTTCCCGGAGAGCCTTTTGAGGAGTTGCTGTGTGCCGTTCCTCAAGAGCCCGCAGATACTAACCCAACAGGGGGGGGTGGTCAACATACAAAATTAAATGATATTTCGATTGAATTTCAATCACTTAACAAAACACACCCCTTTTTGACCCAATTTAATTTCAGATTAATTCAAACCCGACCCTCCCAACACAAACTCCGTCACGAACTTCACCCCCAGCCAGGCCAAGGCCAGGAAGCCATAGCCAGAGAGGGTAAACCGCACCGCCCGCCCCCCACGCCACCCCTGATAATGGCGCCCCAGAAGCAAACTGCCGAAAACCAGCCAGGTGGCCCAGGAAAAGATCACCTTGTGGCTGAATGCAAAATAGACCCCCAGGAACTGCTTGGAAAAGACCGCACCCGTGAGAATGCTCAAGGTGAGAAGGAAGAACCCCAGACGCACACTAAAGAAGAGAACCTCCTCCACGGCATCCAATGGCGGCAGCATGGTAAACATCCGCCCCAGGTGTTTGGTACGCAGAGCGTGCTCCTGAAAGGCAGAGAGCAGAGCCAGAATCGCGGCCACGCTCAAAATGCCATAGGCCACCATGGAAAGAACCATGTGGGATACCAGCCAGGGATCGACCATCTCCCTCAACGGCACCTCCTGGCTTGGCAACAGCTGGGAAACCAGAAGCAGGATCAACATCAGCGGTAGCAGCAACACCCCGACCGAGCGGGCTTCCTGGCGACGCAAGCGCCATCCGGCCAAATAGAGAAAACCCAATACCAGTGCCAACCATTCCAGAGAGATGGAAAGATTAAACGGCATCTGGCCCTGGCTTTCAGCCACCTGGGGGACAATGATCCCCACCTGGGCCAACCAGCCACCAGCCACCAGCCACCACGGAATGACAGCGGGGTGATAGCTGCCCCTCAGGTGATTCAAAATGACCAGAGCAGCCCCAATGCCATAGCCGCCCACCGCCGCCCAGAACAAATACTCGGTCATGCCCCGCTCCCGAAAATGGAATCCCCGGTTGACAAAAGGGTATCCGTTTTTTCTACTCCATTCATCATGAAAATCATAGAGCCTATTGATGAAAGATCTCTCTGCCCCATGATCGTGGTGGCGGCAGGCCAGGGACACCGCTTTGGTGGCGAACGCCCCAAGCAGTATATTGAGCTTGGGGGCAAGCCTATTCTTTACCATACCCTGGCCCATCTCCACGGCACGCCTCTCATTCCCTATATCCTGCCGGTGATCGCCCCGGATGGAAAAGAACTCTGGGAAGAGTGGATCGGCCCCCATCTGTCGACACTGCCCAAGGTGCTGCCGCCGGTATTGGGTGGTGTGGAGCGTCAGGATTCGGTCTATCTGGCCCTGAAGCGCCTACAGTCCGATTCACCGGAAGAGGGGATGAACACCCCACCGGAGTGGATCGGGATCCATGACGGAGTCCGCCCCCTGGTTTACCCGTCTCTCCTGGCCAGGCTACTGGATGCCCGAAAGGAGAGTGACGCCCTCATCGCCGCCATTCCCGCCCAGGATACCGTGAAACAGGTAAACGCCGAAGGCGCTATCGAAAAAACCCTCGACCGCTCTACCCTGTGGCTGGCTCAAACCCCTCAAATTTTCCGTTACCGGTTGATTATGGATGCCCACGAGCAAGCCAGGCGCGATCATTATACAGGTACCGACGATGCCTCTCTGTTGGAACGGCTGGGTATTCAACCCAAAGTGGTGACGGGGGATGCCCGCAACCTCAAGATTACCCGACCCGAGGAGCGCCATCTGGCGGAATTTCTCTTGCAGCAGGAGATATCATGAATATACGCGTGGGACAGGGGTTCGACGTACACCGCTGGATCGATGGCAGACCCTTGATGTTGGGAGGGGTACACATTCCCCACCATCAGGGGCTGTTAGGTCATTCCGATGCCGACGTGCTGATCCATGCCCTGATGGACGCCCTCCTGGGAGCTGCAGGCTTGGGAGATATCGGACAACATTTTCCTGACAGCGACAGCCGCTATAAAGGGATCGACAGCTGCAAGCTCATGGCCCACGTCCACGCTCTCCTTAAAGAAAGGGGCTATCGACCGGTCAATCTGGATAGCACCATCATCTGCCAAAAACCGAAGCTGGCCCCCTTTATGCCCCAGATGCGCCGCATCCTGGCGGATATTCTGGAAATCACTCCGGATGAGATCAACATCAAAGCGACCACCACCGAAAAGTTGGGCTTTACCGGTCGCAACGAAGGGGTCGCCGCCATGGCCACGGTGTTGATCCAACGTGTGGCAGATAGCGACGCAACTCTTTGATCGAATGTTTTTTTTGACCGAAGATCCGAGCCAGGATCAGGAAGGGAATTTATTATGCTGCTAAATATCCATTTTTACCGTATCCTCAAAAACTATAAATAATACGCATTCAGTCAAAAATTTTCTGGAGAACCCCATCATGACCACCACCGGCTCCCAAACACCCCGGAAGCCACTGACACCAGCGGACAACCTCGACAATCGGCGAGGACATCAACGTCGCTCCTCCCGCTCCCGGGGCATGCTGATCCACGAAGGTTTGGGCTATCCGGTCTCTCTGGTGGATATCAGCTTGAAGGGATTTGGCATTCTCTCCAAAACCCAGCCGATCATGCCTGGTGAGATGGTTACCCTGGAGCTTTCGGGAGAGTATGGCGCCAACGCCTTTTCCTGCTTTGTGGTCTATTGCAAAGAACAGATGGATGGCTTCCTGATTGGTCTTTCAGTCTACTCCCCCATACCGATCTGACCCCTCTGATCCCAACACAACGCCCTTCCCCAGTCCCACTGAACCCAGGATTGACCCTTTCCGGCCAGCCTCCTGAAAAACCAACCAGCCTCCCGAGAGTCGCTTCATTGGGTTCATTTTTTCTTCCAGGCGCCATCCGGGGTCTGGATCCAATATTCCATGTCGCAGCCTCGATCCCGATAGTGGCGATAACGCTCCCGACTCATGGCCAGGGCGTTGGGATTGTCGCCATCGACAAAATCGATGATCAAGTCGAATCGTTGGGGATCCGGCAAAGGAATAGGGGCAGCCAGGATGGCCACCGTGGCCCCGTTCATATCCTGGGGGGTGGATGAGAGCAGCACCGGTTGCCGCTCGGCTTCATCCCGACCATGAATGCCGTGGGGCAAAAAACCGTCCACCGGTTCCCGCCACAACAGATCATCCAGGTGCATGGCGCGATGGCCATCTCCCGCGACCACACAGGATTTAAGTCCCTTTTCGAAAGCCTTGGTGGCAATTCGGGCCAAAGCGCGCTCCAGGGGAGTGGCTCCCAGCTGATAAAAACGGGCGGTCGGTTGGCCTTCCCGGCTGCGGGCCATGATGGATCACTCCAGAGGTTTTTTGACAAATTCACACAACAGCCGCACCCCAAACCCCACCGAACCCTTGGGAACATGAGGGCGTTTGCCGCTGGTATCCCAAGCGGTGCCAGCGATATCCAGGTGGGCCCAGGGACGTCCTTTTTCGACAAAACGGGAGAGGAAACAAGCCGCCGTGATGGTGCCCGCTGCCCGATCTCCTACGTTGCGAACATCCGCCACCAGCGATTTGATCTGCTCCTGGTAGCTATCAAAAAGAGGCAGTGGCCAAGCCCGCTCACCGCTCTTTTCACCAGCCTGTTGCAGGCGCGCCAAAAGATCCTGGTTATTGCCCATCAAACCACAGGCGTGCTGACCCAACGCCACCACACACGCGCCCGTCAGAGTCGCCAGATCGATGATGGTGTGGGGCTTGAAGCTTTCGGCGTGGTGCAGAGCGTCCGCCAATACCAAGCGACCCTCTGCATCGGTGTTGATCACCTCGACAAACACCCCCTTGGCGGTTTTGATGATGTCTCCCGGGCGCTGGGCCGTACCTGAAGGCATGTTTTCCGCCGCTGGGATAATCCCCACGACATTGATGGGGAGTTCCATCCCGGCGATGGCCCGCATAAAGCCCATCACCGTTCCACCACCGCTCATGTCAAACTTCATCTCCTCCATCTTGCCACCAGGCTTGAGGGAGATCCCCCCGGAGTCGAAGGTGACCGCCTTACCCACCACCGCCAGCAACGGGGCATCCCCCCCCTTGCGGTATTCCATGGTGATGAGCCGGGGAGGATTGGCGCTCCCCTGCCCCACGGCCAGAATGGCATTCATCCCCCGACGCTTGAGGCTTTTTTCTGCCAGGATGGTGGTCTTGATGCCATAGGCCTCCCCCAGCTTTTTGGCTTCGTTCGCCAACACTTCCGGGTTGAGCATATTGCCCGGTTGGTTACCCAGATCCCGGGCCAGGGCGACCCCTTGGGCGATTTGCTCCACCCGGGAGAGGCGCTTGGCCCATTTGTTTTCATTTTTTCCATCTACCGCCAGGGAGAGCTTTTTCAAGGAACCAGCGGGCTCTTCCTGGGTGTCCCGATAGTGGTCAAAGCGATAATTTCCCAGAAATGCCCCTTCGGTAAGAGCCGCCGCAGCCTGGGATCGTTTGATGCCATTGCATTTATCGAGAGCCAAAAGCAGACAGTAGCTCTTGATGGCGGATTTGCGCGCAAGCCCCATCAGCCGTCCCCCCACAGCCCGCCATGTTTCCAGGGTGATCCGATTTGGTTTGCCCAAACCAACGAGCAAAAGCCTGTTTGCCTTCAAACCGCTGTCGGAATCCAGGGGAATCATCAGGCTTTCACCGCTCTTCCCCAGCATCCATTGGGCTTTGAGCTGACGCTCCACTTCAGCGCTCACCCCCTCGCCGAGTTGTTGCAAAGCCTCCTGGGGCTCCCCCCCTTCAAAGACCCCGGCAACGATGGTATCCCCTTTCCAGGCAACGATTTCTCCGGCATAAAGATTCACGTTGAACGATTGCTTTTGCATCTTGCATTCCTCTCTTCACGATCAATCAGAGGCCCTCCTGATCCGCATCGGGGGCACTCTTCGTTGCATTCAGGGGCAGGTTCCCTATCGGCAAAGCTGCCACAATGATGTTAATATGGCCTGAAAAGCTGTTTCACCGAAATCGACAGGATCCATGAAGCGTCTTTCCAGATATCTATTTATCGAGTGCACCCTCTCCACGCTGATTGCCGTGATGGTGCTCACCTTTGTAATCCTGCTCCCCCAGGTGTTGCGCCTGGTGGACCTGTGGGTCAACAAAGGCGTGTCGGTTTCGATCCTGGGTCAGATGACCTTGCTGGTGGTGCCCAAGTTTTTAATGGCCAGCCTGCCCATGGCCCTCCTGATCGGTATTCTCCTGGCCCTGGGAAGACTCTCCCAGGATAGCGAGATCGTGGTCATGAAGGCTTGCGGGACCAGTCTCTATCAGATTGCCCGGCCCATTTCAATTTTAGTGTTACTGGTTACCGCGCTCTCATTGTGGCTCAACTGGATCGGTATTCCCCAATCCTCCCGACTCTTTTCCAGTCTGAAGGCCGCTGTGGTCTCCACCACGACGCTGGCCATCAAACCCCGCACCTTCAACCAGGCGATACCGGGGTTGACCATTTATGTCCACGAACAGGATCAAGGGGGCAAGCGATTGCAGGGGTTGTTGATCCACGACAACCGCAATCCCGACAGACCCGTCACCCTCACCGCCCAGAGCGGCCAGCTTCATCTCACGGCCGATGGGGAGAGTGCCCTTTTTCTGGAGCAGGGGGGCCGCCATCAAAAGCTGGCGGATGGGGGCTTCAGGCAGATGAACTTTGCCACCTATGATTTGGAACTGGGGGTCTCCTTGGGGCTGAAATTCCAAAAAAATGAAGAAAAGCTCGACCAGCTGGGGGTGATGGGGCTTGCCGCCATGATCCGGGAGGGAGATCCGGAACAGACCCACAAGGCCCGACTGCTCTGGCACCGCCGCCTGGCTCTGCCTACGGCAACCTTCATATTGGGACTTCTGGCTGTTCCCCTGGGTTTACAACAATCCCACCGCTCGGGACGGGGCTATGGTTTTGTGGTGGGGGTGTTGATTTTAATCCTCCACTCATTGCTATTGGCTCTGGGCGAAGCGACTGCCAAAAAACAGCTTGCCGATCCTCTGATCGGTTTTTGGACCCCCAATCTTCTCATGGCCCTTCTCACAGCCTACGTCATGCAGACCACGGCCCAGGGACGCTCCTTCAAGGCTGCCCAATGGCTGGCACAGGTTCTGCCGACTCTCCCCAGGCGGCTACTGCGCCCGGACTCCTCCTTCGGAAAAAACTGATCCCAGATGCCAGTTATCTTTCACTATCTCTTGCATCTTTTTTTGATGGGAATCCTCAAGGTCATGGGGATTTTTGTCGGTCTTTTTTTTCTCCTCGACGGCATGGAGTCGATCCGCCGCTATAGTCAGAAGGTCAACTTCAGCTGGCCGGACTGGATGTTGTTGATGGCCTTTCGGATCCCCACTTTTTTGATCCAGTTCATGCCCTCCATCGCCCTCCTGGCCACCCTGACCGTGCTGACCAAACTGGCCCGTCAAAATGAAATCACCGTAATGCGGGCCAGTGGTGTGCCCATCTATCGGATATTGATCCCCTTTTTGATGGGGGGGGTGATCATGGCCAGCCTGCATGTGGTGGTGCAGGATCAGATCGTCCCCCGCACCAATTCCGCAGCCAACCAGGTGGTCAACCACATCAAAAACACCCCGGCTGCCAGCAACGTGGAAACCGGTGAATTGTGGCTTCGGGATGGCCAACAAATCATTCATGCTGAGCAGACCTCGGTGGAAAATGGCGCACTGCTCAAGGTGACGGTTTTTAATTTTGATACCGATCATCGTCTTTTGAATCGGGTGGAAGCCCGAAAGGGGGAAGTTCGGGAGGATAAATGGTATCTGGTGGATGGGGTCGAATATACCATGGATGGCCAAACGCCCCCCCACCCCTTTCAGCATCGATTCTGGGAGGTCAACCTCAAGACCGGTCAGTTTGACCGCACCACACCACAACCCAAATATCTCTCCTTCAACCAGCTGTGGGCCTATGCCGACCGCTTGCAAAGCGAGGGGTATGACGCCACCCCCTACTGGGTGATGCTCCACCGTAAGCTGGCCGATCCGGCGGCGACCCTCTCTGCGGTGCTTTTGGCCTTTCCCTTTTCCCTGCGGATGCATCGTATGGGCGGGGGGACCAAATCCTTGTTGGCGGGTATATTGGCGGGGTTTGGCATGTTTGTGCTGGTGGATCTTTCCAGTGCTCTGGGCTTGGGAGGCCGCCTGCCTCCAGCTTTGGCAGCCTGGGCGCCGGTGGCCTTTTTCCTGGGTATCGGTGGTTTTCTATTGAACCACCTGGCCAACCCCCACCACGGGCGTTAAAGGCAGAGTGGGTGCGCCATGACAACCACTGCCCCACTCCCATCCCCGAACCCGGACACATCCCCGACGCCAGGCTCAGCCCCATCACCAAACCTTTTCCTGCCCCCTCAGACCAATCTGATCGTGGTGCTGGGGGCTACGGCGACGGGAAAGACCGCCTTGGGGGTTCAGCTCGCCCGCCACTTCAACGGGGAGATCATCTCCGCTGATTCCAGGCAGGTCTATCGGGGGATGGATATCGGCACGGGCAAGGATCTCAAGGAGTATGGGGAGATCCCCTACCACGGCATTGATGTGGTGGAGCCGGGGGATGAATTCAGCCTGTTTGATTTTCAGACTCTCTTCGGCCAGGCTTTTCAGGAGATCCAAAGCCGCCAAAAATTACCGATTCTGGTAGGCGGGACCGGGCTCTACCTGGAAGCGGTCCTGCTGGATTATCACCTCCCCAGAGCCCCAAAAAATCAAGCCCTGCGGGAAGAGCTGGCCCCCCTGGATTTAACGATCCTTCAAAACCGACTGAAACGCGCCCGCCCCACCCAGCACAACACCACCGACCTCATCGACCGGGAGCGACTCATCCGCGCCATCGAAATAGCTGAAGCCAATGCCCCCCCTCCCCCCCAAACCCATCCAACTCCCCCCCTCAAACCCCTGGTACTGGGAATCCGCTTCGAACGCACGCAGCTGCGCAAGCGCATCACCCAACGCCTGAAAGCGCGCATGCAGGAAGGATTTATCGAAGAGGTGGCCAGGCTCCATCAGGAAGGGGTCTCCTTCAAAACCCTGGAAGCCTTCGGCCTGGAATATCGCTTCGCAGCTCTCCACCTCCAGGGCCAGCTCAACCGCAACGACATGTTCCAAAAGTTAAACTCCGCCATCCACCAATTTGCCAAACGCCAGGAGACCTGGTTTCGCAGGATGGAAAAGCGGGGGATTGTCATTCATTGGTTGCCGGGGGATGGGGAACCTTTTGAGGCATGTCTTGAATTTTTAAATGTGGAAACCCATACCGCTGAAACCAAGCACTTCACCCGGAACCAAGCCATCCGGGAACATGGCCCCCAAGCCTTTTGGGACACGCCCTAGCCATGACCCAACAAGTGACCGATATTGATTAACCGAATGCTTTGCCGCTCCCAGTCAGTGGTGTATACTTGCCCTCCCCGTGGGTATTGATTACCGGTCACGTTCATCCTGTTCGGTGATGCCCTTTTTTTAAACTCCGGGGAAAGCTGTTTCCCGGCAACGCCATTCTTCGGAATCATTTATGGAAAACGGCAGCACCCTGGCGGATGGCCGCTATACCATTCTGGAACAACTGGGCCAGGGCACCCTGGGGCCTAGCTATCTGGCTCGGGAAGCCCGCTCGGGCATCCCCGTGGTGATCAAACCCATGCCCCAGGAAGTGACCCGTGAAGAGCGGGAGCTGGGGGAGTTGATTCGCCATTTTCAGCTGGTCCACTCTCTGGAACACCCCCATATCGCCTCGGCCCACACCCTGGAATATGATGCCGCCAAAAGCTTCCATTTTTTGGTGTTGGAACATGTCGAAGGGTTGAACCTCCAGGATTTTCTCAGCTCCCAACCGGAAGGCAAGGTTCCGGTTTCGGTGGCTTCGGGCATCGTTCGGCAGCTGGCGGATGCCCTGGATTTTACCCACCGCACCACCCTGCATCGCAATCTCAAGCCCGAAAACATCATTCTGGGCCCCAAGGGGGATATCAAACTTCTCGATTTTCAGCTGGTCTCCGACAAAATTCTCGCTGCTTGCGCCACCACCGGCGCCAAAGGTCGGCGGCGCACCCAGCACTATATGGCGCCGGAATACTATTATGGTTTCCCCCCCCCCGGCCCCGCCGCAGACCGCTATGCCCTGGCGGCGATCTTTCACGAATTGGTCTCCGGACGTCCCCCCTTTCAATCGGAAGATTTTCAGGAGCTGCGCAACGCCGTCTGCAAAGCCGACCCCACCCCCCTCAAAGAGCTGAGTCGTCGGCAAAACAGTCTGCTCATGCAGTCCCTGGCCAAGGATCCGGGCAATCGTCCTGCGACGGCTGGGGAGTTTGCCAGTGCGGTCAATCCCCCCCTCTTCGCCTCTTCAGGACTCCCCTGGAAATCGGCCATATTGGTGGGGCTGCTCCTGGCCGGGGGATATCTATGGCATACCCGCCCGCCAACCACCGAAAATCCATCCACCCCGGTCGCCACCATTCTGGAGCGGTTTCAGCCCCCACCTCCCGTGGTGGAGCCCCCCGCTCCCGCCAAGGTCAATGAGGTCAATAAGACCGCTACCCGGGATAACACCCTGGTGCTGAGAATTCGCAGCCGTCCCGGTGGCGCCAAAGTTTTGCTGGATGGCAAACCCCTGGGCAACACCCCCTTTGTGACCGGACGGGTGCCGGTGGGCAATCATCTGCTGCGTCTGGAAAAACAGAATTATCAACCCTTTGAAATGGATGTCAATCTGTCAGCGGACACCATCGTTGACTTGAGCCTCGATCCTCTGCCACCCGACACCTCCCCCGTTGAACGAGAGAGCCCCACCCAGATGGCGATGGCGGGATCATCGGCTTCGGCCAAATCCTCTCAAAAGGCAGGGCTGACGAGATCGAAGACAAAGAGCGGTGGGCAACAATCGACGGCTTCGGCAGCTCCAAGCAGAGACAGCCGGAAAACCGCGTCGAAAACCACTGGAACCACGAAAAGCGACCAAAGCCAGGAAAAAGTCACCCAATCGGCGCAACACGCCTCAAACCAAACTCAAAAAGCGCAACAGGCTGCCCAGAAAAAAGAGGCCACTCAAAAGGCCGCCCAAGAAGCTGAGCAAGCGGCTCAAAGGGAAGATCGTATTGACGATCTGGTAGCCCGGGCTGAAGCCGATCTGGATGCCTGGCGTCTCTCCCATCCACCGGGAAACAACGCCCTGGAAAAATTTCGTCAGGTTCTGGATCTTGATCCCAACAACACCCTGGCCAACGACGGCCTCAAACGCATCGTCAACCGCTATCTCGATCTGGCCCGCAACGCCGGAGAGGATATGGCCCGGGTGGAACGCCATCTGGAGCTGGCCAGCGCCATTATTCCCGATGATCCCGGCATTGCCCTCTTCCGGGAAGAGTTGATTGAAGGCCCCACCGCCGACGAGCAAGACCCCACTGCCGGGCATGAGGAAGTTCAGGAACTTTTGGCCGAAGCCCGACAGGATATGCGCTCGTTGCGCCTGACCCGTCCAGAGGGGGAAAATGCCCTGGAAAAATATGAGGCCGTACTCAAGCTGGATCCAGGCAACAGCGAAGCCCAAGCAGGCATCGACCATATCGTCGCCAAGCTGGTTCCCCTGGCCCGGGCTGACCTGAACTCCCAGCGCCTCACCCGGCCCAAGGGTCGAAACGCTCTACACAAATATCGCCAGATTTTGCGGCTTGACCCCGACAATCCCGATGGTCGGGCAGGTGTTGCGGTGATCGTCGAACAGCTCCTGACCCTGGCCGAGGTGGACATCACTCAAAAACGCCTCTCCCAGCCGGAAGGCAACAACGCCTTTTTCAAATATCGCACGGTCCTGGAGCTGGATCCCGGCAACCAAAAGGCCAATGAAGGGTTGCAGCGTATCGCCAACCGCTACCATGAAATGGCCCAAAAAGAAGAGCCGGGCTCCAAAAGCCGTAAGTGGTTCCGGGGACTTGCCAAGGCGGTTTTGGCCAAACAGTCCGATGCCACCTCCTCTTCGGAAGTCACCCCGGTGGCTGCTGCCAAATCCACCTCCCGCTCTCAACGAACACGAGCCACCCAAACCTATGGAAGTCGCTCCAGCAGCTCTTCCAGAATCGAAGCCTCCGCTGAAACTGACACGGAGACAACAACGGGTCAAACTTCCCGGAACAAGAGCCAGACCAAAACCTCTACCGCAACATCCGGGATAAAAACAGCCCCACCAGCTGATCCGAAGACGGTGCAAAGGCTCCTGGACCAAGGCCGCAAATATCTGTATGCCAACCGCCTGACCCGACCGGAAGGCGAAAACGCCCTCGACAGCTATCAGAAGGCGCTCTATCTCGACCCCGACAACAGCCGGGGCAAGGCGGGGCTCACCATCATCGCCAAACGTCTGGTAGCTTTTGGCGACAAGGATCTGGCCGCGAGCAGGCTCACCCGTCCCCCCGGAAGAAACGCCCTGGCCCGCTACACCAAAGCCCTGGAGATCGACCCGGATAACGAGCAGGCCAAACAGGGCATCAACGCCATTGTGGAAAACTATCTGGCACGGGCCGACCGGGCCGGAAGCACCAACCCACAGAGTGCCAGCCAATATCTGGATCGCGCTGAAGCGATCTCCCCCCAGGATCCACGGATTCGCCAAGCCCGGGAAAAGTGGGGGCTTGAGGTGCGTGATAACTGGTCCTCCCGGGAATCGACCCCGGAAGAGGTGATGGCCGACAGCCCCCCCTTAAGAGCGGATGAGGAGAGCTTCTTTCCTGAAGAGACAACCTCGGACGAAGCGGATCTGGCGACTGAAAACCTGCCGGTAGAACAATCCCCCGAAGAAGTGGATCGGGAGAGCGCCTCCCCCCCCCTCTACAACCCGCCATCAAACCAGCTCTGGCGTGATGCCACCACCGGCATGGCTTTTGTCCAAATCCCCGGAGGCTGTGATAAAATGGGCAGCAACCACGGCGATTTCGACGAAGCCCCCGTACATGATATCTGTCTGGACAGCTACTGGATGGGTCGTCATGAGGTCACCCAGGGACAGTGGAATGCGGTGATGGGGGCTGGCAACAACCCCTCCAAATTTCGTCAGGGGGACAACTACCCGGTGGAGACGGTCTCCTGGAAGGATGTGCAGGGTTTCATTCAAAGACTCAACACCATGGGGCCGGACCAATTCCGCCTGCCGACTGAAGCGGAGTGGGAGTTTGCCTGCCGGGTGGGCAAGGCGGCCCCCTTTCATTTTGGTGGCACAATCACCGCAAGCCAGGCCAACTATAACGGCACCTACACCTATAAAAATGAAAGCCCCGGGGAATACCGCCGAGCCACCACCCCGGTGGGACAATTCCCCCCCAACGGCTTCGGCCTGTTCGATCTTCACGGCAATGTCTATGAATGGGTGGCGGACCAATACGAAAAAGATTACTATGGAAACTCCCCCAGAGATAATCCCCAAGGAGGCAACAGCCTCGATGACTTTCGCATCTTGCGCGGGGGAGCGTGGTACAGCAATCCCGGCAACCTGCGTTGCAGCTACCGCTATCGGGGGCGCGCCGATAATAGAAACTACGGCAACGGCTTTCGCCTGGTCCGACTGGATGACCAACCCTGATCAGACTTGGCTGGGTACGTGGACCGGCACGAGGGTGGACAAGATAGCCCGTCAAAACCCGGCAGACGGGAAAATGGACCTAACCCGGGTATGAAAAAAAACGAATCAGGTGGGTGGTGGTTTAAATAACAGGACTACCCCTCATCTGAATGTGACTTGAACCCTAAAATGACCAAAATACCTTGAATCGCACCAAGATCCTAATCATGGCCGCTCTGGCTGCCTTCTTCATCAGCGCCGCCCTTGAGAACTGGAACAGCGAAAACATTTCGCTGCCGGATACCATTCTCACGGGGGCACTGCTGTTCTATATCTGGCAAACCATTCGCCGTACGGCTGGTTCCCAGGATGAACGCCCCCCTGCCTCCTCCTCCCCTGAAAAAAAGGAAGAGCAGGCAACTCCCGAAGAAGCAGAGGAAAAAGTGGCAGAAAAAACCGCCACCCCCCCCTTCCAGCCTCAAAATTCCGAGAGCGATGCCGAGGAGCAGACCATCCTTCACATCCCCCCCTGGACCATTGTGGAGAAGGGCAAAATTCTGGGCAACTTTCGGGATAACCCCATCCCCTCCTGGATTCGTACTTCTGACAACCGGAAGGCGGTTTATGCGGGGATCGCTCCGGATACTCTGCCGGACAACTGCGCCTGCCTGGAAATTCCCAGCCGGGGCGAGCTGATCATTCCACCGGGGCTCATCTACGCCATCCGCTCATGAAGCCACCCCGCCAAACCCCCATGATGGCCCAGTTTTTGGCCATCAAGGCGGACTATCCGGATCTGCTGCTCTTCTACCGGATGGGGGATTTTTACGAACTGTTTTTGGAAGACGCCAAAATTGCCGCACCAGTATTGGAGATTGCCCTCACCCATCGGGGCAAATCCGGGGGCAAGCCCATTCCCATGGCCGGGGTACCGGTTCATGCGGTGCAGACCTATCTACGCAAGCTGGTTCAGGCGGGATTCAAGGTGGCCATCTGTGAACAGATGGAGCCCCCGGGCAAATCCAAAGGTCCGGTTCGCCGGGAGGTGGTGCGGGTAGTCACTCCGGGCACCCTCACCGAAGACGACCTTCTCACCGCCCGCTCCAACAACTTTCTAGCGGCTCTCGCCCCCCCCCAAGGCAAAAAAGAGGAGATCGGCATTGCCGCCCTCGATCTTTCCACCGGGCAGTTTCAGGTCAGTCTGGTCAACTCCTGGGACCGAGCCGCAGCCGAGCTTTCCGGCTTTGATCCTGCCGAGGTGATCATCCCCGATGAGTGGACCCTGCCTGATGCCTTAAGCGAGTGGCAAGAGCGGACCACGGGGCTGGGGGCTTGGGAATTTGATCCACCCACGGCCAAACAAACCCTCTTTGACCACTTTCAGGTGGCCACTCTGGAGGGGTTCGGCATTCACGACGCCCCCCCCTGCCAAGGAGCCGCTGGGGCGCTGATCGCCTACTGCCGGGAGACCCAAAAAGGCAACTTTGCCCACGTCACCGGACTCTCACGGATCTATTCGGACGACACGCTGATTCTGGACGACAACTGCCGCCGCAACCTGGAACTCAACCGCGCCCTGCGGGATGGTCGGCGGGAGGGCAGCCTCCTGGGGGTGTTGGATGTCACCATCACCGCCATGGGTGCGCGACGCATGACCCAATGGCTCAACCGCCCTTTGCAGGATGTGGCCCTCATCCGAAAACGTCAGGACGCCGTTGCCTGGCTCCTGGATCATCCAAGACAGCGGGAAGAGGTGCGGGAAGGGCTGCGGGGGGTGCATGATATGGAACGGCTCCTGGGGCGCATCGCTCTGGGCCGCGCCTCACCGAGAGATTTGGGTTCCCTCCGCCAGACCCTGGCCGCCCTGCCAGCCCTCGAAGCCACCTTCCGGGAAGATGATCCCCCCCCGCTGCTCCAGAAGATCGGCCAAAATCTATCCGGCCACGACCAGCTCTCCCAGCAGCTGCAGACCACCCTGGCCGACACCCTCCCCGTAGCCCTGAAGGATGGCGACGTCATCCGGAGCGGTTTTCATCCCGACCTTGACGATTTTCGTAAAATATCCAAGGCCGGAAAAGAATATCTCGGGGAGCTGGAAAAGCAGGAAAGAGAGAAGACCGGCATCCCCAGCTTGAGGATCCTCTTCCACCGCACCTTCGGCTATACGATTCAGGTGACCAACACCCATCGGGATAAGGTTCCCTATAACTATATCCACAAACAGACCATGGCCAACGCCGTGCGTTATATCACCGAGGAGCTGAAAGAGGAGGAGGAAAAAATTCTCCATGCCGAGGAGCGACTGGTAGCCCTTGAAGCCCAGCTCTTCAGCACCCTGGCCCAAGAGGTGGCAGGGCATGCCCAGGCTTTGCAAAGCACGGCCCAGTCACTGGCCACCCTGGATCTTCTGACCGCATTTGCCCAGATCGCCGACCAGCGGGATTATACCCGGCCCATCGTCGATGAAGAGGACACCATTCACATTCGCCAGGGGCGTCATCCGGTGGTGGAGGCCTTTGCCGACGACGACTTTGTACCCAACGACACCACCTTGGATACCGAGGAAAACCGCTTGGCGCTCATCACCGGCCCCAACATGGCGGGTAAATCCACCCTCATGCGCCAGGTGGCTCTGATCGTGTTGATGGCCCACACCGGCTCCTTTGTCCCAGCCCGGGAGGCCCGCATCGGTCTCACCGATCGCATTTTCACCCGAGTGGGTGCTGCTGACGATCTGGCGGGGGGGCGCTCCACCTTCATGGTGGAGATGACCGAAGCCGCCCACATTCTCCACCATGCCGGTCCCCGTTCTCTGGTGATCCTCGATGAAATAGGCCGGGGCACCTCCACTCTGGATGGCTTGGCCATCGCTTGGGCGGTGACCGAATATATCCACTCCAAGTGTCGCTCCCGAACCCTCTTCGCGACCCACTTTCATGAACTCACCGAACTTGAGCGTTTAAAGCCGGGTATCGTCAATTTTACGGTGGAGGTGAAGGAGTGGCAGGAAAAAATTCTCTTTCTCCACACCATCGCCCGGGGTGCCGCTGATCGCTCCTACGGCATCCACGTCGCCCAACTGGCTGGCCTGCCCCCCGCCGTCATCAACCGGGCCCAAGAGGTACTCACCGAGCTTGAAGCCACGGAGATGAAAAAACAGCCCCCCTCCCCGGCCCAACCCTACACCCAGCTCTCTCTCTTCATGGAGCCCCCCCCGGAACCCGCCCTGCTGGAGCTCAAAGCCATCGACCCCGACGACCTCACCCCCCGCCAAGCCCTGGACGCCCTCTACCGCCTGAAGGGCCTCCTCTGATCGTCTGAATCCTCTTTTTTTAACCCAACGAAACATCTCCCACCCCCCGGATCCGCAATCTTTTTTGACCCAACCGAATCGCTCCTGCCCTACTGAAAAACCACTAAGAACTCAAGCCCTGCCCCTCACCTGCCGAAGATATCAAGACACATTGAAACGATTTATCCATCCGGCACAGCAATGACCGGTTTTCCAAAGGGCCCGCTTCATGAAAAAACATCCATTATGTCTTGGAATGGGTCTTCTGGTGAGCCTGGCCATTACAGCGCCTGTCTTTCCAGTAAAAGCCGATGGACCAGGCCCTGCCATGGCTATGGATGACCAGGATCTGGAAGCGATCAATCACCTGAGTTCAGCACAGCTCGGCCAGTTCAATCGCAAGCTCCGCCAGGCCATGGCGCTCTATTACGACAACGCCTATCCCCTGGCCCTGCCCCTCTTTCGGGAGCTGGCGGCCCAGGTGCCCACCCTGGACATTCTCTACTGGTATGGCTTAACCGCTCTGCGCAGCCAACAGCCCGACCTGGCCGTCACCAAATTTCAAGCGATGCTGGATCGTAACCCGGACCTCCACCAGGTGCGCCTGGAAAAGGCCTCTGCCCTCATGCAGCTGGGCGAGCTGGAGCGCGCCCGGGGAGAGTTGGAAATGATTTTGGCTGCCAACCCTTCTGACGGCGTCCGGATGCAGGCGGAAAAAACGCTCAGCCAAATGGCCGGGGTGGATAAACGCTTTTACGCCAACCTGCGTTTGGCGATGGGGGTCCAATACGACAGCAACATCAACGTCAGATCCGATGATCTGCCTACGGTGCTCGACACCCCCCAGGAAAAGGGTCTGGGATTTCCCGTCACCGCCACGGTGGATCTACTCTTGGATGTGGGTGAAAAGGAAAAGTGGGCCTGGCGCAATCGGTTGAACATCTACCGCATCGATTATGATGGTCTGGCGGCTTTTGATTATTCCCAATTTGACTTGGCCACCGGCCTGGAATATTTCGCCACCAACCATCATCTCAAGCTCCCGGCCGGCCTCATCACCCGTCACTATGGCCACGACGATCTTTCCGACGCCTGGTATCTGGCCCCAGAGGTCAACTGGGCCTTGAATGACCGCCTGAACCTGAAGGTCGGCTATCGGTTTGAAGAGGAATCTTTTGATGACACCGCCAACCAGGATCAGGATAACCACAGCCACACTTTTTCACTCACCCCCATCTGGCAACTCGACACCCCCCAGCCCCAGGTGATCTCCCTCCTGGGCAACCACACCCGCAAGGATGCCCAAACCAGTCAGTTTACCTATGACGCCTGGGGGATTGCCCCCACCTGGTTTGCCCACTTCGAAGAGCTGGGGGTCGATACTTACCTCCAGGCTAAGCTCTCCTACCGGGCATATGAGGGCAATGCGGTGAACGTCACGGGAACCGACTTTCCCGATGAGCGGGAAGATCGGCGCATGGGGGTAACGGCGATGGTCAACAAAACCTTTGATGAAACCTATATGGTTTCGGCCAGCTATTCGTTTGTCAGCAACGATTCCAACACCACCATCTACGATTATGACAAGAGCGTATTTGGCCTCAATTTTGGCGTCAATCTGCACAATTAAGAGCGAAATCGATGATGATCTTCTCTTTTTCATACCGCTCCCGATTGAAGGCCCAGGCCAAGAGGCTGGCCCATGGCTTGATGGGTGCTGTTTTGGGGATGGCTTTGCTGGTTGGCCTGACTCTCTCCACCCCCTCCCTGGCTGGTCAACACGCACCATCGGGATTGGCTGGAGATCCTGGAGAGGTGACTGCCACTGGGAGTGTCGCCACCGCAACGGTGACCACCGCCAAACCCCTGGCCCGGGTGGTGCTGGCAGTGGGGGATGTGCGCCTGCTTTCGGCTTCGGGAAAATCTTCTGGAAAGGTAACCCTACAGGCCGACCTCCACCCCGGTGATCTCCTCGCAACCGGAGCCGATGGTCGCTTTCGTCTGGAGCTTCCCGGAGAGGATCTCTTTCATGTAGGGGGCAGCAGTCTTGTCGCGGTGGAATCCTCTGCTGAAGGGTTGACCGTCAATCTGCAACAAGGGGTGATGGTGGCCTATCGTTTTCCTGCCCTTGAGGGTCGCCGCAACCCCGGCCCCATCCGCACTCCCCAGGGCCGGGCGCTTTTCACTTCCGGCAAGCTGGCTGTGATGGTGGATGCCCCCAAACGCACCACCGAAGTCCATCTGTTCGACGGGCAAGCCACCTGGTGGACCCACGATGATCGGGAAAAACGGCTCTATCCCAAAAGCGCCCTGATCGTCACCCCCGACAGCATTCACAAAGCCACCTTTTCTGCCAAACAGGAGCACCGCCTTTCCCTCAAAACCAGCCCCGAAACAGCTGGCATGACCGCCGCTCTGACGGCCTATGATGGGGGACACATCGACCAGGCCAAAACGCTTTTTACCGTGGTTCAGAGGGCGTTTCCCTATAACGCTCTGGCCGCCTATTATCTGGGACTGATCCACCTGGAACACCGGGAGATCGCCAGTGCCATCACCCAGTGGCGCATCTATCAGGAGATCGACCCGGTCGGCGCCAAAAAGAAAGAGATCGACAAGCATCTCACCCTCCTGATCAGCCAACAGATAAAAAAGGAGATCCAGGAAGCCCTGGCCAACGAGGAACACCTCTCCCAGGCGCCAGCCGATCCCAACACGGTCGCCGTCCCCCTTTTCATTCACAAGGGAGATGAAAAATTCAACATCCTCGCCAAAGGCATCACCGCCATGATCATTGCCGATCTGGCCAAGGTGCCCGGAGTGAAGGTGCTGGAACGGGCCAAGCTGCAAAAGCTGAGGGATGAAATCAAACTCTCCCAGAGCGGCTTGGTGGATCACGCCAGCTCCGCCAGGGTCGGTCGCCTGCTGCGGGCAGAAAAAATCGTCATGGGGGATTATTTGGTCCAATGAGCCTCTACCCTCCCCCTTATCGTTCAGCCCGTTTTTTTGTCATGGGAAGCCTCAAACGGATACTGGTCTGGGTGGTGCTGTTTAGCGCTACCCTGGCCCAGGCTGAAGACATTTTTCAGGTCAATGCCGTCACCCTGGATGAGCAAACCCGACAACACCTGGGAAGCGCCAGTACCACTGCTGACACAAGCACCTTTTTTCAGGCCCAAAAAGAGCTGGTCCACCACATTCTGAACCAGATCGGCATCCCTTCCGAATCCCTCCCCCCGGAAATCCGGGATGCCGTCAACCAGCACCACACCACCAGCATCCATGCCCTGATCGCTTTTTCCCAAGGCTTGGATCATCTGGACAACAATCGATACAGCGAAGCCAAGAGCGCCTTTATCACCGCCACCAGACACGATCCCGAATTCCAACTGGCCACCACCTTTCACGCCTCCATGCCCGAGCAAGCGATGGAAGTGCACGAAATCCACCAAGCCGCTGGCAGCAAAGGGCAGGCCCATGCCAAGAAGATTTTAAGCCGGGTCAAGGCGATCAATCAGGGGAGCGCTGCCAAGGCTCAAAAAGAATCCACCACAGACGGGGAAGCCGACAAGAGCACCCGGGTTGATGAGGGGGATTCTGATACCGCTACGAAAGCCGAAACCACGCCCGAGCAGGAGCCGGGAATGGCGTTGGCACAACATTTGGGCAGCGCCACCCAGGAAGAGACCGAGAGCGATCCATTCGACATTTTGACCGTTAAAAACGGCCTGGAGTGGCTCCTCAATACCGTCCAAACGGTCACCGAAGAAGCTTCAAGCAACGCTACCGGCGAAGAGATGGCGGAGATCACCCAGGATATCGTCAGCGAAGAGATTCTTCATGCCTCCGGGACAGGCACCTATGACTCGGCCCCGGCCTGCACCGAGGGGGCGGTCTGTGGTTTTTACACCACCTTTCTGGCGCAATATCCCCTGATCAGCGATAGCGATGGGGATGGGATGGTGGATGTGAGTGAGATGGGCGATAACCTCCCAGCGAGCTTTGTAGACACCGACAGCGACGGCTTGGTCGATCTATCGGAAATCCAAACGGCACTTCCAGCGTTCATCGATCTGGATGAAGACGAGGTGGTGGATTTTTCCGAACTCACCACCGCCCTCTGGAGCCTGGTGAGCACCCCCTATATCACCACTGACGGCATCAATCCCGATGGCACCCAACAGTTGACCATCGCCCAGGATGGGGGGATCGGTCAGTTGGTGGCAGAGGGGAGCGACGGCGTTGTGACCCGCATCACCGGCTTGGTGGAAGGCAGCTCGGATAACAGCTGGAGCAGCCGTGATGACACCGATACCCTCCCCCTCTCCCGCATAAATACCGGGGAATATGAAGACGAAACGGGTAAAGTGGCCCTACAGCTGGGTTATTACAGTGGCGCCTTCAGCGACAGCCAAACCAACACCATGGTCACCGATGATCAGGGTTTCTCGTTTTTTTACGACTGGCTCTTTTTTGCCGAAGGGGAACCCACCAGCAGCGAAAACATCGCCACCCTGGCCCAAAACAGCACCGACTACCACTATGCAGGTCGTGCCGGGGCTGATTTTCACACCCCCAGCGATCTTCAGTATTGCACCTCCTGCGGCACCTTTGAAGCCACCCTCAACTTTGCCCAAAGTAAAGTGAGCGACCTGGAAGTGGCCATCGATCTGGCCAGTGTCGGGGAATATGCCAACCCAGCGGCGCTCAACATCCAGGCCGCCTCTGCCAGCCTCATGAGCGACGGCACCTTCAGCATCACCCCGGGGAGTGACGCAAGCTTCCAGATCGGTGCATCCGGCAGCCTGGCAACAGCCACCAATGGCGCTCTGGCGGGCCGCACTTTTGGGCTCAATGCTGCCGCTGTCGGAGGAGTATTTGCCCTGGAGGAAGGGGATTATGCCGCTGCTGGCAGCTTTGGCGGCAGCCGATTTGGTGGGGTCGGCACAGAGGTGGAAAAACGCTGATCCATTGAAAATCAGGATGGCAGATGGATTTTTCACAAAAAAGAGCAACAGAGTTCAACTCACGGGCTGAATTGACGCGACGACAGCGAGCCCGCAGCTTTACCTGTCGTAACCAGAGAAACCCTCGCCGCGGCCAAATCCATTTTATGGAGGCGGCCGCCGGTAATTAACTTAGCGGCGATTTTTTTTATAGATGGCAGCAGCCATCCACAACTCCCTCTCAAGAGTCATCTTTATCGGAGGGATAACACCAGTTGCGGATATGGGAAGGTCGAAACAAAACGAAACCATATTCCGAGCCCCAGAGGGAATGGCCCCTTTGATCCCAGCGGCCAAGCCCCTTTGAATGGCCGGAAATGGGTCGTGTGGTTCACTCAAAACAGCTCCCATTTTACTTTTTGTTCGAACCAAGAAAGCCTCACCGTTACTTTATAAAGAGAGCTTTTCCGGAATAATCTGCATAATTTGGGATGAAGCCAAAAAAATTCCTGGTCCCCAGGTGCCAGATGGCCCAGACTCCAAAAGGCTGGGTGATGGGACAATGGATTGCGGTGGGCCGGAATTTTTCTCTGGCCACCCGAAAAAACAAACCGCCACGAGGAAATCCCCAGGGGTAGCCATGGGTTTTATTTCTGCCTTTTTGATCACTTTTTCGATTTTGCTTTGGGGCGATTCAGCCCAAAGCAGCGAAAATATCTACCAAAAAATCGATCCCAACATCGTCTGCATCAAAAGCGTCATGCCGGACCAATCGATACTGCTTGGCTCCGGCTTTTTTGTCTCTCCCGACCTGATCGCCACCGTAGCCCACCAGGTGGTAACCGCTGAACGGGTGGAGATTTTTCTGGCCGATGGCCTCTCAAGCCCCGCCCAAACCGTCATGGCCAAGGAAAACTGGGATGTGGCCATTCTCCGGGTTCCCATCACCACCCTGGAAGGGATCTCCCTGGCTCCTCCCCACTCCGGCCCCTCCCTGGGGGAGGAGGTTTTTACCATCGGTTGTCCCATGGGGCTGGAACATACTCTGACCCGGGGTGTGGTGAGCAATCCCCGACGCACAATCGATGGACATCCGCTGATTCAGACCGATCTGGCCGTCAACAACGGCAACAGCGGCGGCCCCCTGATCAACAATGCAGGCCAGGTGGTGGGTATCATCATGGGCTCGTGGAAAAATATAGGCAGCCTCAACTTTGCCGTCCCATCCGGCTATATTCGGGCAGGGCTTGAAGCGGTTTCGGAAACCATGGCCACCAAACACGCCATGGAGCAGTTCCAAACCGCCCAATCCCAGGAAGACCCCAACATCCGCAGCCAAATGCTGGATCAGCTCATCGACCGTCATTCCGACTCCCCCAAGCTTCTCGCTGAAGCCGGTCTGGCCTTTCATCAGCTGGGAAATTCCCAAAAAGGCAAAGATCTCCTCATCAAAGCCATTTCCATTGACCCACAATTCGCGGTAGCCTTCCGCAATCTGGGTGTGGTCTATGCGGAGGGGCTGGACAATCCCCACTCCGCACGTCAAGCTTTCATGACCTATCTCAAATTTGCTCCCGGGAAGGAAGAGACCCGGAAAGTTAAAAAGTGGCTCGATAATCTGCCCTAGAGAGCGTCAACACGACCTCCAAGGCTGGATTGACTGCCGTCGTCAAAACCCCACACATGTGATTTGACACCGCTCATGGAACCTTTGACCAAGCTAGGCAAATACGAAATCAAACGGACCCTTGGAAAAGGGGCCATGGGGATCGTCTATGAGGGGTACGACCCCTTCATCGAGCGGACGGTCGCCATTAAAACCATTCACAAAGCGCTTCTGGAAGGGGACGGAGGCCAGGAACTTTTGGCCCGTTTCAAACGGGAAGCCCAGGCGGCTGGACGCCTGATGCACCAAAATGTGGTGGCCATCTACGAATATGGCGAAGATCAGGGCATTCCCTTCATCGCCATGGAGTTCATCAAGGGCAAGGAACTCAAGGATTATATCCGGGACCAGGCCCGCTTCGAGATGGATAAGATCGTTGAAATCATGGACCAAACCCTGGACGCCATGGAATATGTCCATCGGGGTGGCGTGGTTCATCGGGATATGAAGCCGGCCAATATCATTATTCTGGATGATGGTCAGGTTAAGGTCGCCGACTTTGGTATCGCTCGGGTGGAAAGCTCCACCATGACCCAGATGGGCGCGGTGATGGGCACCCCCAGCTACATGTCCCCGGAACAGTTCATGGGACAGCGGGTGGATGCCCGGGCGGATCTATTCTCCATGGGGGTGATTCTCTACGAACTGCTCACCGGCGAGAAGCCCTTCCCGGGCAAGGCGGTGGCCACCATCATGCAGAAGGTGTTGAATACCGAGGCTGAGGATCCCAGCAACTTTAATTTCAACATTCCCACCTGCTTTAACGATCTGATCCGAAAAGCCCTGGCCAAGCGCCCCGGTGATCGTTTCCAGGATGCCGGATCCTTTCGGGAGGCGATCAAGCTCGCGGCAAAAAATCAATACAAATCAGACCTTGACGATGGCGATGATGACGCAACGATCCTGGCGGGTGGGGTGGATGAGGATGACGAAGCCACCGTCATGGCGGCGGGTGGAGGATTGAGCAGCACGGATGCCACCGTCGCTGCCACCAATCCAGCTTCTGCCCAAACCGTGGCCATGGCACCCAATGCCATGGAAGCGGAAACCATCATCACCGCTGCTCCCGGGGGAGATGCCACCGTTGCCACGCCCCCTCCTGGCACTATCTCCGGGGGAGAGCCGAAAAAATCTTCCATGGGTTTGGTGATCGGCATCATCGGCCTGCTGGTGGTGGCAGGAGGGGGTGGGGCCTGGTGGTTTACCAGACCAGCTCCTGCTCCGACAAAAGCCCAACCCACAGCGACCCCACCAGCAGCGATCCAACCCCAAACCGCTCCACCAGCCACCGCTACCACACCGACGGCCCCTGAGCCACCAGTCGCTGTGGTGGCCAAAGGAACCATCAGCGCCGCCAGCGAACCGACCGAGGCGATGATATTGATGGATGGGGAGTTTATGGGCTTTACACCCAACACCTTTGAAATGCCTCCGGGGGAATATCAGCTGATTCTCAAAAAAAACGGCTTCCACGACATGGAAGCGAGCATTGAGGTGGTTGCCGATGAAGTGCTGGAGTTTGAAGTCGCTCTGGATCCTGTGGAGCCGGGTGGCTGACACAGCTATCAGGCGTTGAATTCAGGTTGATCAGGCTCATGAAGGGGGGATGGTAAAAGGCTTGTCAACACAGCTGCCGCCAATAAGCTGGCGGGCTTCCAAAAAGCCCGCCAGCCCCTTTCAAGCCCATAACACTCCCACGGGCACCGGCCTCGATTCATCCCCCGGATATTCAGATTATTCAGACAAACACCAAAAAAAGATGATATCCTGACTCACTGTAAACAATACCCAAAACTTTTTTTTCACGGCCATGGGGGAGGACCCTGAACCATGAATCGCACAAAACATCTCTTGACCGCTCTCGTTAGCCTGGGGCTGCTCTTTTCCGGGGCTCATGGCGCCGAAGCACGACTGAAAAAGGGGGATCCCCTTCCCCAATTCGTCATCCGGACCACCCAAGGGGATGTGGTCAGCGAAAAAAACTTCCAGCAGTCCAATCTGGGAGTGATCTATTTTTTCAAGATGAACAAATGCAAAAGCTGCTTGACCGGCCTGGAAAGCCTCAAAGGGATCGGTGATGCCGCAGACAAAGGCATTCAGATCGTCGCCGTAGGTAAGGAAGATGACGCTTCCCTGAATAAATTTGCCCAGGGCCTGGGACTCACCTTCCAGGTGGGCTCAGCGGAAAAGCAGGTCTTCAAATCCTTCTCCGCCTCCCTTCTTCCCACCACACTGCTGGTGGGGCCGGATGGCCAGGTGCTCAAGGTGATCCACGGTGGGGGTAAGCACGCCGCCAAGCTGATGACTGAACTGGCCTCCACCCAGTTGGACCGCCAGGATCCCGCTGGTGCCCAGGCCCTGTTTGCCAAAGCAGCCAAACTGGAGGCCAACCCGGCGGTGGAGATAGGGCTCGCCTACAGTGATCTGAAGTCAGGCAACCTGGAGCGCGCCCAAGCCACTTTCAAAAAGCTCTCCGCTTCCCCTGATACCCAGGTGGCCATGCAGGCCAAAGAAGGATTGGCAGAGGTGCTGTTTCAAAAAGGAGAGACCAAAGCGGCCCTCTCCACCGCCGAATCGGTGCTGGCTGAGGACCCTAACCGCTCCATGGCCAACTTGGTAAAGGGTAAATCCCTCCACTCCCAGGGTAAATCCGCTGATGCCAAAAAGGCCCTGACCAAGGCGGTCTCCGGAGGGGCTCAAGCAGAGTTTTCCTGGCAAAAATCGGACGCCCATCTGGCTTTGGGCAACCTGGAGATGAAAAATGCCAAATCCCAGATTGCCTTGAAATCCTTTAAACAGGCCGCTGCGGAAAACCCCTTTTCAGCGGATGCCCTCTCCAACCAGGGTGTCGCCCTGAAAAATATGGGTAACCCGGAAGAGGCCTTGAAGGTCTTCAAAAAACTGAAAAAGGTCCACACTTCCGACGTGCTGGTCCACGCCCTCATGCGTCAGGCCCAGTCTGCCATCGCTCAAAAGCAGGATCTGGAGCGGCAAAAATATATCGACGGCATGGTAACCGACCTGGTGGCCCGCTTTAAGGAGATCAAAAAACTCCCGCCACCGAAAGATACCTGGACCTCCCCTGCGGGAGCCCTCTCGATCCTCGGTTTTCAAAACAATGCCCAGGGCAATCTCAGTGGCCGCATCGGCATGGAAGGCATCCTCAAGGATGAACTCACCCGGGAGCTGGGGGATCTCAACGTCAGCGTGGTGGATCGTGAAATTCTCGACAAGGTGCTGGCTGAGCTGAAACTGGGCTCCTCTGATCTGGCCAACCCCAAAACCCGCACCAAGCTCGGCAAGATTACCGCAGCCCATGTGATGGCCACCGGCAGCTTTTATAATCAAGCCAAAGGTTCCACCGCCACCATGCGCTTGGTGGAGACGGAAACGACGGATATCTTTCTGGCTCTGAGCAAAAACTTCGAAAAAAGCCTCGATCCCAGCCAACTGGCTGCTGAATGGGCCGAAAAGATCGCTGCCAAGGTGCGGGAACAGCATCCCCTCCAGGGTCGCATCGTCTCCATCAAGCCCAAGCAGATCATCATCAACCTGGGCAAACGCCATGCTGTTACCAAGGGCTTGGTTTTCAATGTGTTGAGTGAGGGTGAAGCGATTGATCTGGGAGATGGCGAAGTGGTCTACGACTATGATCAACTGGGCCAGATCGAAGTCACCAAGGTGCGTGACAAGATCGCCTATGCCCAGGTCGTGACCAAATCCGGCGAATGGGCCAAGCAGCAAAAAATCATCATCGCCTCTGCACAATAATTCACATCCAACCAGGAAATCCCGGTCATGTCCTTATTCAAACGCGGTTTTTTTCTCCTGGCAGCACTGCTCTTTCTTCTTTCAGCCAAGCCGGGATTGGCGGAGGAAGGAGAGCCCCCACCACTGGATCCCCGTATACGCACTGTGGCGGTGTGGGACTTTGAAAATGCCACGGTAGCGGGTCTTGCAGACATCACCGCCCTGGACTATCTGGTGCGGGCGATGCCGGAAATGATCGTCGCCAAACTTGTCAGCATCAAAGATCTCAAACTGGTGGAACGTGTCCACCTACGGGAGGCTTTGGAGGAATTAAAGTTGGGATCGAGCGAGCTTGCCAGCCAAAAATCCCGACTGCAACTGGGTCGCCTCTCCGGAGCGCGATTCATGATTTTCGGTGACTTTATGGCCATCGGCCCCACCATTCAGGTGAGTGTGCGGGTGGTGGAGGTGGAGACCTCTCTCATCACCTTCGTCGATAGCGTCAACGGTACGATGGATGGCATCGGCGGCCTGATCAACGGCCTGTCGGACAAGGTCGCCCGTAGCTTTGCCCACACCCCTTCCGCCACCCGCTTTGGCTGGAAGGAAGATATGAGTGTCTGGAAGCGCCACGAAGAGGGCATCCGCCTGATCGACGACCGCAAGTACAAGCAGGCCGAAGCGCTATTCAAAAAGCTTCTGGCCAAGCACCCCACCTTCCAACCGGCCCAGCGGCAGATGAAAATGGCCCAGTTGGGTGAAAGCTACCGCAATGGTGTGGATGCCCTTAAAGCCAAAGAGTATAACAAAGCCATCAGCGCCTTCAAAAAAGTCCTCAAAGCCGACGCCGCCTTTCAACCGGCCCGGGATAAACTCAAGGCTGCTCTGAAGGCCAAACGGCAGGCTCGATAGTTCAACTCTGAAGGTTGGATGGCTAGCGGCAATGAAAAAAAACAAGAAAAAAAACGTTCCAACCATCTCCCCTTTCCAAGGGAGTGAGCCTCAGATCGATCCCACCGCCTACATCCATCCCAGCGCGGTCATCATCGGCCACGTCACCATTGGCGCCTATGTCTCCATCTGGCCGGGAGTGATTATTCGTGGCGATGTCAATCACATCCGGATCGGTGCCCGAACCAACATTCAAGATGGCGTGGTGCTCCATGTGTGCCGCCCCACCGGGGACCAACCCAAGGGCTACCCGCTCATCATTGGTGAGGGGATCACCATTGGTCATCGGGTGGTGCTCCATGGCTGTCAGGTGGGAGATGGTTGTCTGATTGGTGCCAGCGCGACCGTTTTGGATGGGGCGGTGTTGGGGGAAGAGGCGATGATTGGTGCTGGAAGCTTGGTGACACCGAGAACCAAGGTGGGCACCCAAGAGCTATGGCTGGGCTCTCCCGCCAAGATGCGTCGCCACCTGGAAGAAAAAGAGCTGGTCGGGATGCGGGCGACGACTGACAATTATATCCAGCTGGCCAATCAGTATCGGGATACCGAACCGAAAAAATGGAAAGGGTTTGGGATTTAACCAGAAACCCCCATTTTCAATCAAAGTAAACGCTCAAAAAAAAGCGCGCGCGCATCCATTCCTACCCCAAGCCCCTTCCTCTGATTTTATAGCAATTCCAATCAAGAATTGGACATATGCCGTTGCTCTTTTGCCGTCATTCCCGCGAATGCGGGAATCCAGGGTGCCTGGTACGAACCTTTCCAAATCTTGTATCACTTTCAGCAAAACTCCGGCCTTTCTTGAAGATTTGGTTTTTCCTTGAGGGCAATCATCAGCTCCCTGGATCCCCGCCTTCGCGGGGATGACGAGTCAGGGAAGAGTGCCTAATTTTGAGATAGAATTGCTATAACCCTGTTTTTCCTCTCCCCCCGGATGTGGGGTCAGCCCCGATGCTCCTGCCATTTTTTTCCAAAAAAAACGGACAGAAAAAAACTCACCCCCCCTTCACCTCACCCGTAGAGCAGGTATTCACCCCGAACAGGAAGCAGGTACCAACGCCAAAGGGCAGGTAGAGGGGACAAAACCGCACAAAACCGGTCACCAGGGGGATCACCCCCAACCACCCCCAAGGGGTCTGGGGCCCCATCAAGACACCGGATATCAAAACCACCCCCACCACAATGCGCATGGAACGATCAATCGCGCCCACATTTTGTTTCATCCCTCAGTACTCCTTGCTTTCCTTTGATGGCAAGTGTGACACCATCCAAAGGCCTGATCGTGTCAGGAGTTCCCCCCATTCGACAGATCCTGGCAAAACTCCATGCCATCTCCATCGACGATGATTTTATCCTCCTCTTCCATTGGCTCCGGCTCAGGCCACTTGTCCCACTGAGGCTCCGGCCCCTCCAAAGCCACAGGCAGAGGCGGGTTATCCCCAACGATGGGCTTGCTGCGCACCTTGTTTCCAGGTGAATTACAGGAAAATTCGATGGGAATGTGGTTGGGATCGTAGGAATAGATGGAAAGAAAACAGCCGTGATTGACCACATTGGAAACCGGAAAATCCGCCGCAGCCAAGCGGTTGCCCAGCGCCATGATCGCCTCCACATCCTCCATGCCGATGGAGATGTGATCGAACACGTGGGGGCCCTTTACCGGCTCGCCATGGCGACGATAGGGCACCCCTTCCGCATCAAACCACTCAAAAAAAGAGATAAGCGTGGTCTCCGATACTTCAAAAAAATATTGCCGATTACCCGCATCTCCCATGGTATAGACCAAGCGCATCCCTAAAAGATCGCGCCAAAAACGAACTGTTTTTTCCAAATCGTTGGTAGCAAAGGCGACGTGGTGAACCCCCGTAAACTTGCCTTTCATGATGTTTGAGCCTCCCCGACACCCCTCTCAAAGTCGAGTAGAGAGGGATTTTGTTACGTCATTTTGTTGTTTTTTTCTCACTTTAACAGCTTGCTTTTTACACTTTACCCACTGGCTTCGACAAGCAATCCCAAAAGATGGTTCCAAACCTGACCCACTTGGCCTCCCTCCCCCTCCAGCCAAAGGGTGAGACAGCCTTCACACCCGATCATCCCGGAAAAGCTTCCCACTGGCGTGTTTTTGCTTCAAGGCGGGATGACCCCCACATAACAATATGTTATACATTATCGAAGGGATATCCAGCCTGTAGGGATGTGATGATAAATGGTAGAGGGTGGCCTCCAAGACAACGCTGCATATCGCCTCAACTGCCGCCACTCAAAAACACATGGTACCCATGTATTTTATGCAACCCGCCCAATCCGGATCCATTAATCCCCCTCGGACGGCCTTCGGCAGAGCCCTCATGAACACTCTTGTATAGTCACGCTTGCTGTCATCAGACAAGCGATGAGAAAATCAATCATCATCCAAGCTAGCAGTTGAGAATAAACACGCTTCCAAGGATCAGGTAACGACCATGACGACCCCTTCTGAAATCAAATCCAGCGCCCGAATCCTGGTGGTCGACGACTCCCGCTCCGCCAGAAACCTCATCAAATCCGTCCTCCTGGCCGAAGGGTATACCGTCCTGGAGGCGGACGACGGCAAGGAAGCCGTGAAAGTTTTTAAAAATGAAAATCCGGACATGGTGTTGATGGATGCCAACATGCCGGTGGTGGATGGTTTCAAATCCTGCTCTGAGATCAAACGCCTCCCCAAAGGGGTCTACACCCGGGTGATCATGATCACCAGCCAGGACGATGACGCCACGGTAAACAAGGCCTTTTCCTCTGGAGCGGAAGAGTTTATTACCAAACCCATCAACTGGGGGGTGCTGAAAAAAAGAATGCATCTGGCCCTGGAAAATCAAGCGGCCCAGGAAGAGATCCGGGAGGGCAAAATTCGTCTGGATGCCATCGTCAATACCGCTGTGGATTCCATTATCGTCATCAACGACAAAGGCATCATCGAATCCTTCAACCGGGCTGCAGAAAAAACCTTTGGCTACTCTACCCAGGAAGCCATCGGCCAAAATGTCTCCTTGCTCATGCCCTCCCCCTACCGAGAAAAACACGACAGCTATCTGGCCCAATATTTTGAAACGGGTGTGGAAAAGGTGATCGGCCATAAACGGGAGGCGGTTGCCCAAAGAAAGAGCGGCGAAACCTTTCCCATTGAACTCTCCATCAGCCGGGTGCGCCTGAAGGATCGGGTGATTTTTACCGGCATTGTTCGTGACATCACCGAACGCAAACTGGCCGAGGAGAAAATTTTCTTCCAGGCCAATTATGACGCCCTCACCAACCTGCCCAATCGGGCCATGTTCATGCGCTCTCTTGGGGAATCCCTGGTAAAAGCCAAACAGGATAAAAAATCCCTGGGGCTCATTTTTATCGATCTGGACCGCTTCAAATGGATCAACGACAACCTGGGCCATGCCGCAGGCGATCATCTGCTGCAAGTCTCTGCTGAACGTTTAAAATCCTGTGTCAACGAGGGGGATCTGGTAGCGCGCCTGGGAGGAGACGAGTTTACCGCCATTCTGGAAGGAGTGGATGAGGCAGAGGTGGCGGATATCGCCCGGGAAATACTGAATAAACTCAACGACAGCTTTGAGTTGGAAGGGAAAGAAACCTACATTTCCGGCTCCCTGGGCATGGCCCTCTTTCCATGGGATGCCAAGACGGTAGAGGAGTTGTTGAAATTTGCTGACGAAGCGATGTACCGCTCCAAAAAGGCAGGCCGCAACGCCTATCATTTTTACAGCGGGGACTCCTTTATCCAGCCGAAAAAATATTGAGCGATCTTCTCTGATAGACCGCTCCCCATCTCCCCGGAGCGCCTTCATAAGACGCCAACTTTTCCATTCTGATATCCGGCCTCCCCGATCCCGGGAGAGGCCGGAATTGTCAGGTACCAACTTCAATTCCTCCCGGTACGCTTGACCACCCCCAACAACTCTTTACCAACCACGATAGCCCTCCCCCAGCCATTTATCCCCCCAGAGAGTCAGCATCAAGAGGGTCCAGATGCGGCTATGGCGTTCCGGCACACCCGGAGCAAGCAACCTTTCCCACCCCTTCTGCCAATACCCCTCCCGCACCCACACCCCACGGCGCACCACCGCCAACGCCTCTTCCCAATCGAACCGGTCGAGAGCCCGGGCGCTGAACCCCTGTTTGGGATGGTTTTGCAACCGGGGCGGCGTGCGATCCCGCAGATAGCGGCGCAACAGCGGCTTGCTGGGACCATGGCCATTTTTTTCCTCAGGCAATGCATAGGCCCATTCGATCAGACGATGATCCAATAACGGCACCCGCACCTCCAGGGAGTGGGCCATGGACGCCCGATCCACCTTGGTGAGCACATGATCGGCACAAAAAGTCATGAGATCCATCCGCTGCAAAGCCCGCTTCAAGGGCAATCGGGGTTCGAAGTGTCGCTTCAAGGGGGCCAGCATCCGTTCATCATCAAAAACCAACCCCATGGGAGCCAGGAGAGATTGCACCTCTTCAGGTAAAAATCGGGGGAATAACCGCCAGGCATGACGATGGAGGGGAGAAGATTGACTAAAATGACGAGCCGCTTGGCGTGTCAGAGCTGGAGCCCCCTGCCACCCCACCAGAGGCCGCAACCCCCGACGCAGGTATTGGGAGGCTTGACGCACTCCCCCGTCCAGATTTTGATACCAGTTATAGCCACCAAACAGCTCATCCCCCCCATCCCCGGCCAGCACCACCTTGAAACGTCCGGCTGCGGCCTCACTGATCCGAAACATGGCGATCTGGGAGCTGTGGCCATCGGGTTCATCCACCCCCTGGGCCACCTGATGGAGCAGGCCCGTCACATGGCGGCTGGTGAGATCTACAACATGGTGAGGAAAATCCAGATAGTGAGCTGTCGCTGCCGCCACCCCCGCTTCGTTGCGCCGGGACTCCGGAAAACCGATGGTGAAGGCCTCCATGGGATGATTCTGTTCCCGTAACCCCACCGCCACCGATGAAGAGTCCAAACCACCGGACAAAAAGAGCGCCACCGGCACATCCGAAAGCAGATGCTCCCCCAACACCCCATGAAACCGTTCAGCCCACTCCTCTCCCCGGCTTGACCCCCCATCCAGATCCCTGGGCGGTTGCCAATAGGTCCGTTCCCGCCCCCCCTGCCCGATCTGCCATGTATAGATCGATCCTGGAGAGAGCTTGCGCACCCCTTGCCAGATCGAAGAAGGCGCGGGTACATAACTCAAGGTCAAAAGATGAGCGATGGCCAGGGGATCCGGGCTGGGAGGGGATTTCAGCAAAGGGAGCAGGGCAGAGAGTTCCGAGGCGAGGATGACCCCTCTGGATGTTTCTGCAACGTAAAGGGGCTTGATTCCCACCCGATCCCGGGCTGCAATGAGCTTTTTTTGATCACGATCCCACAGGACAAAGGCAAACATCCCCTCCAGATAATCCACCACCCCCTCTCCCCAGGCCTGATAGCCATGGAGAATCACTTCGTTGTCGCTGCGGGAACGGAAGGTGTGACCGAGGGAAATGAGCTTTTTGCGCAGAGTGGGGGCGTTGTAGATCTCGCCGTTACAGGTCAGGCGGAGCCGATCAGACTCATCGGCCATGGGTTGGTTGCCAGCTGGTGTCAGATCGACGATGGCCAGACGGCGGTGGCCCAGCCAGATGCGTTCAGACGGGTCGGACCAGATCCCCCGACTATCCGGCCCCCGATGGCTGAGGCGGTCAAGGGCCTGGGATTTACTGATGGGACCATCCTCCCCTGGCCCTGCCCCCTCCCCTGCGACCGCCAAAATGCCACACATGGTGTCCTCAAACAGGGATGTTGGCAGCCCCCCCCTCCTCTCTCCTGATCAATGTGATCAAGGAATTAAAAATATGGGGAGAGGGAGGGATACCAGGGGGTAAATGAAGGCTGGGGGCGTATTGAATCAGATCAGAACGAAACCCGGGAGCGGCCCGAAGCCTTGGCCCGGTAAAGCGCTTGATCCACCTGTTCTACCCAGGAACATTTGGTAAAACCGGCCTGCCAGGCGGAAACGCCAATGGAAACCCCCAAGGGCTTGGCGCCAGGGGCCTGAATTTTCAGGCTGGCCACGCCATCACAGAGGCGATTCATCAACATTTCAGCGCTCTTGATATCGGTATTGGGCAAAATAAGGGCAAACTCATCTCCGCCGATGCGCGCCAACAGGTCGGAATCCCGAATCATGCTGGAGAGGGTTTTGGAGACCAGCACCAGGGCTTGATCCCCTTCGGCATGCCCCATCAGGTCATTGACCGATTTAAAATGGTCGAGATCCAGACCAGCCAACACCAAGGGATGCCCATAGCGCTCGGCGTTGGTCATCTCCTGCCCCAACCGCTCTTCGAACACCCGGCGGTTGACCAAACCCGTCAAAGCGTCCCGGCGAGCCAGATCATAGAGATCTTCATAAGCCAGCGCCCGCTCCAAGGGGCCCCGCAATTCCATGAAGACATCCTCTTCCCACTTGTAGAAAGGATCGGAGGAGAGGAAAGGCTTTTGGTGAAGAAGCAAAATCCGGTCAACATCCGAGGCGAGCAGGGGGAAATGGTAAAAAAGCCCTACTTCCTCCATAAACCCCTCCGCCGGTGGGGCTGGGCTTGCTTCCAAAAGCTTCTGGGCGCAATCCACCAACCTTTGACGATGGGGGCCGTGATCGGAACAGGTCATATGCATCCGATTGCGGGGTTGATGACGGTATGCCAGAAGATCGTGCTCGAAAAATGCCACCAACCAGGATGAAAAAGTATCGATCATACTGGCCAAATCGAGCTGCTCCCCAAGCTTGCGGTGCAGTTCATAAATCCTGGCCAGCTCTTCATTTTTTCGCCGATAATGGTCCAGTTCCAACACCAGATTCGACGGCGTGCTGGAAATCAGGATCGGCGTGCGATCAATGGTTGAACGGCTTTCCAGATTGACGATAATCCCCATAACGATTCCCCTTTATTAAAAGGGTTCCTCTGACGCGCCTGGTTTCAAATGCGCGCTCTTTACCATGGCTACGTGTTTACTTTTATACGGATTTCCAGCCTGCCTTTTATAAACAGACCTTTTGGTTCTCTGGAAACCCATTGCCAAGAGAGGATGCCATTTTCGTGCCAACCCGAAAGGCCATCCCTCCTGAGCCAACCGTTATTGGACTGATATACATTGTTGATATTTATATGTTTTTACTGATTTAGACTGAATTGTAACCAGGTGTAAGAGAACCCCCATTAACCAATGCCTGGCAACTTCTGCCTGAAGGGGAACGCTTTTTGCCGATGTCACCATTCAATGAGGAGATGGCCGAAGGATGATCGAAAAGCGAATGATACGAATTCTTGTTCAAACGACGAGCTTAAGGCCATTGTTTGATCTTCATTCAAAACCGAAAAATCTGCCACAGAGAACACTGAGGCCACAGAGGAAAAGCATGAAAAACAGCTGAACATTCCGACCACTACCGGGCACGCGTTTTGGCTCGATTTTGGTTTTCTCTGTGTTCTCCGTGTCCTCTGTGGCTAAACGTTTTTTTGTTCGACTCACCTGTTGAACCGGAATTGGTATGAGACGGTGGTGGAGCAAACCATACAGGATGACCCTGTCACGCAAAACGGCCATGGAGTGAGCCAACCCCATGGCCGTTCTGAAAAAAAGATGAAACGATCTGGGAAGACTTAGAGCAGATCCATCACCCGTTCGGAAGCTTGGTTGGCCTGGACCAGCAGGGCAATATTGGCTTGGGAGCGAATATCCTGGCTGGTTTTATCCAACATCGCCTGGGCCATATCGGCATCTTCCACCCGGGATTTGGCGGCGGTCAGGGCTTCAACGGTGCTGCCCAGGTTATTCAGGGTTGATTCCAATCCCGACTGCACCGCGCCCAATTCGGATCGCGCCTGGGAGACGGTCTCCATGTCGGTTTCCAGAGAGGAGATGGCATTTTGTGCCCCAGCCTGGGTGGAAATATCTACCGAAGTGAAGGCATTGCTGAAATCCTGGAAGTTGATGGAGGTCACATCCCCTTCCCCGGTGCCTGTCTGGAGATTGACAGGGGTATTGGAAGCCAGTACGTCGATGCCATTAAAGTTGGTATCGGCGATGATGGAATCGATCTGTTCCTGGATCTGATTGGCTTCGGTCTGGAGCGCTTGGCGGTCGCTGTCATTCAGGGTGGCGTTGGCCGACTGAATGGCCAACTCCTGAAGGCGTACCTGACCATCCTGGATTTGGGCAAGCCCGGCATCGGCCACCTGGACCATGGAGACGCCGTCGTTGGCATTTTGGATGGCTTGATTGTAGCCCCGCACCTGGGTGGAAAAACGGTCGGCGATGGCGAGCAGAGCCGCATTGTCCTGGGCTTGATCTACCTTGAGACCGGTGGAGAGCTTTTGGAAGGTCTCATTCAGGGATTTTTGCACCTGGCTGGTGGAATGAATGAGCCCCTGGCTTGCAGAATTTTGAATGGTAATGGCCATGACCTAACCTCTGTTGGGTTTTTGGTTATTTGAGTGAATGCCACATAGAGCAGAACACGCATTGCCCCTTTAGCATAACACACTACCAAAGGCCACTGGGGAAGTCTACAAAAATATTTCCCTCTCTCTCCTTATCGTCCAGCCCCACCAAGACCTTTAGAAAAAAATCACCTTTTTTGAAAAAAAATGCACCACAAACACAATCAAAGACACAATATCGACGTTTATCGCTGTTTTTGTTGAACTTTTAAAACATCATCCTCCAGGAAAATTATTTCGAAACACCCCAAAATCCACCGATATGAACAACCATCTCCGAATTTTAAGGATTAAGATGACCCGGTTTGGAGGCTTGATCAAAATTTGGCACCAGCCAGGACAAACAATGAGCAAAAGGCCGTGACGACTCACCCCTTCAGAAGAAACGGTGGCAGGCAGAAAAAACCTCCCCCTTGATCCAAGACTTCAGATGACCACCCCCCAGGCAAGCGGATGGATTGCTCAGGAAATGGAGAAAACAAAGAGACCGCGAAAACCATTGCAGATCAAACACAAAAGCCTCCGACCCTTGATTGGATCGGAGGCTTTTGATTGATCAACAAAAGAGTGCTCAGGTAGTGAACATGCGCCACCAACCCATCAACGAACCCCCTTCTCAATGAAAAAATCGCGGTATTGAAAGTCATGGCGGTTGATGTGATCGAAAAGCCACGTCCACATCACTTTGCTGTATTTGACCAGGGATTTATGGTTGCGATCATCGATGTCTGCAGCAAAAGAAGCCAGCTGCTTTTTAAACTTTCCATGCTCCTTTTTTTGCCCTTCCAGACCGGGATAACCATGCTCGGTCAACATCTTTTCCTCATGGTCGAAATGTTCTACCACAAACCGCTTCATACGTCCCACCAGCGCTTGCAAATGCCGCCAGTCAGCCACCTCTGGCGCCCCCCCATCCAGCTTTTCCACCACCTGGGCATACTCCACCACATAGCTCGCCAAGCGCAGATGTTGTTTGTTGAATTCGGCGACACCCACATCCTTCAGCAAGCAGGTATCATCGGGGGAACCCCCAGTACGGCTGGTCATGTTCGGTTATCCTTTCCTTTTGCGTTGATTCCATTTCCGGGAAGCAGGTCGGCTTCTTCCGCTGTTGGACACTGTAACGGGGGAAAAGTTTGAAATATTCGGGCCAGCCGCTTTCCCCAAAGCCAAATTGCATATGACCTGGGCCGTGATCGGCGTCAGCAAAATCCCATTGCGGAAATGACCGGTGGCAAAATAGAGTCCCTGATAAGGCCCCTCACCCAAAATCGGCTCCCCATCTCCCGTAGCAGGCCGCAGCCCGGCCCAGGTATCCACAAGCCGCGCATTTTTAAGGCCTGGCACCAGATCCAGCGCCATCTGACTCACCCGGGCAAGCCCTTCGGTGGTGACCGCCTTGTCATATCCCCGATCCTCCAGGGTGGAGCCCATCAACACCCGACCATCCGCCCGGGGTACGATATAGCCGTTAAAGCCATACACCACATGACGAAAAAGCGGGGGGCGGGTTTCCACCTGGATAATCTGCCCGGACATGGGCTTGACCACAGTCCGCAAGGGGGGAAGCCCGGTCAATCCTGAAGACCAGGCGCCACCAGCCACCACCACCCGTTCCGCAGCCATGGGGCCCTCGTCGGTCTCCACCCCCACCACCCGATCCCCCTGGGACAGAATACCCCGCACCCGCACACCGGTTTTAAAAATACCACCCAGTTTCGCCACGCCTGCTGCCAAGGCTCGGGAAAGGGCCACCGGATCCACCTGATGATCGTCCGGATAAAAGTTGGCTCCGAGAATGTCCGGACTCAAGGCGGGCTCCAGTTTGCGGGCAGATTCTCGATCAAGCACCTCCACTTCCAGCCCCCGCTCGGTCATCCATTCCGCACGCCCCGCCGTCATGCGCCCCTCAGCCGGATCCAGAGCCACCTCCAACACCCCGGAATCCTCATACCCCACAGAGATACCGGTCAACTCTTCAAGCTCCCGGGCATACTCCCGAAAAAGCCCTCTGCTGGCCAAACAAAGTTCCTGAAAGGCCCCTCCCCCGGAAACCTCCGATTGCGCCCCCAAAATGCCCGCAGCTGCTGCTGAAGACTCCGCCCCAGGCAAAGCCCGCTCCAATAGAGTCACCTGAAATCCCGCCTCCAGCAAGCGAAGGCCGCAGGCACACCCCATCACCCCGGCACCAATAATCACAATGTGTTCCAACAGTCCATCTCCTCAAATGCGAAAAAGCGATCCCTTTAAATCAATCCCAAGACAGGTCAACCCCAAGACAGGTCAATCCCAACTTGCGCTCCTGATCATAACCCTGCCATTTTTGTTCCGGAACTGAGCCTGGATCCAGGACACGAAAGCCACAGCTCTGAAAAAAATCGACCACCTGAGGGGATCGGGTGCAGGCAAAAAGAGTCTTCAATCCCCTGCGCCGACCATCCCGTTTGATCCGAAAAACCAACTGCCGACCCACCCCCTCCCCCTGAAAACGCCCCAGGGTGATCAACGAAACCAATTCACCTACGTTGACGTCTGCATAAGGCGCGGTCAACAGACCACACACACCCGCCAAATGGTCGTCACCAAAAAAAGCGCCATACCCCCCAGTCAGCACGTCCAGCATTTCACTCTGGTTACGGGGAAGCAAATATCCCGCCACCTCACCCCGTTGCATAATCGCCGCCATCTCGCTGAAATCGTCAAACCCCAACCGCCGCACCCGGCAATAATGGTGTTTTGAAAAAAACGTTCCACACCCTTCAAATGTAAAAAGCTCCCGGGAAACATCCTCCAACCGACAGAGACTGATCCCCCCCGCCCCGTGGGTCAGTAAATTTTGAATAAAAGCCAGAAGCAGCCCCCGACGGTTTTGGGGGGCCTCCTCGACCAGGGGGGAGAGTTGGCGGGCATTCACATAACTGATCACCTGCCGCCCCGGCGCCTCTTTGAGCCCCCCTTCGGGATCCATGACCAACAGACGGGAGAGACGCAAGGGGGCAATACGACGAGAAACAGCTGACAAAAATTCACTGTAATCAGCCTCCCGAAGCCCCATTCCCAAAAAAGGACGGCGGCTTTCCCACAACGCCCCAAACAGAGCAGGCCCCTCGCACTCCTGGTGCAACCAGCTGTCGGAAGCCATCAAACCGGAGAGCCCTGATTTCAGGCGTTGAGCCGCTTGCCCCACATCCTGAAAAAGAATCAGCCCATGCACCCCCGCAGATGCAAGCTCTTGAAGTCCAAGGGTAAATTTTTGCAAGGAGCGGTTTTCAAGATGGTCGGAGGCAGGCAAGATGAAAGTCAGGGTGGTTCCCTGAAACGCCTTCAAAAAAAAGTTTTTTTCCAAAAGGCCGGGATCCATAATCCTAATTGGCGACAGTCGCCCTCAATTGAATAAAAAAAAACGCCCGGGACCGGAGTCCCGAGCGTTATTTACAGAAGATTTTTCGAATGGAATTCGAAATCTTCAGGCAACCTGTACGTTGGCTGCTTGCAAGCCTTTTTGGCCGCGGACAACCTCGAAGGTGACCTTTTGTCCCTCATCAAGGGATTTAAAGCCGGTAGCCTGGATGGCGGAGAAGTGCACGAACACATCTTCGCTGCCATCATCGGGCGCGATGAACCCGAATCCCTTGGAGTTGTTGAACCACTTCACTGTACCTTGCACTGGCTGAGACATCATCTTACTCCTAATTTGAAACCTGAAGACTTCGCTTCCGTAGTTGGATAGTAGGTGAGGCCCCCCCCGATTCTGGCAAAAGCCTCTTCTCCATCCCTAAAGAGCCGCACATTAAACCGAAAAACTGAAAAAATGCAAGGAAATTTTTCCTGACAACACAAAAAATGGGATGAATATGGACAGACTAAGCAGGTTACTCTCCGAGATGGAAGGCCGTGGCTACAAAGCGTACAAAGGGCTGGAAGGACGCTTCACTTTTTCGGATCACCTTCTCGTCGTCGATCATGTCCAAGGCGACCCCTTTGCCGACCCCTCTCGAATGCGTCTTCTGGTCTCTGGAGATCAGGCCTGTTTCCCTGAAAACATGCGCTCCCCGGCCATCCGCCGCATCGCCCTGGAAGATTATTTGGCTCGGAGGGTCGCCACCGCCATTGCCACCCACGTCAAAGGACGGCGGGGAAGCGGGAAAAGCGGCCAGGTCTCCATTTCGGTAAACGGGCAGCAGGTGCTGGTACGTAATGCCATTCGGGTTCACCCCGATGGCAGCGTGGAAGCCCGCATCCGGGTGGGACTCCCCGCAGCGGGTAGAAGAGTGCTGGCCCGCCAGGCCGAAGCGATGCTCTTTGAGGAACTGCCCAAAGTGGCCCGGGAAAGCCTCTATTTCGACCGCACACCGGCAGATGCCTTAACCCAACATATCCACACCATCGAAGACCAAGACCACCTCCGAACTCTTCTGGAGGAAAAAAATCTCATCGCCTTCATCGCTGACGACTCTCTCCTGCCCCGATCCAGCGGTATCGACGACCGCCCCATGCTCCAAGGAGCTACCCCCTTTTCAACCCCCGAAACCCTCGCCCAGGAGTTCACCCTCCCCCATGCCGGAGTCATTCGGGGCATGGGCATCCCCAAAGGAGTCACCCGTCATCCCCTGGTGGCGTTGGATCGCCG
>JADFZT010000042.1:0-2705 GCA_015232395.1 Magnetococcales bacterium
CCCTCGGCACTGTTTCCGCTGGTGGCTCCCTGTTCATCATCGGTTCGGATGTCACTGCAGCTTCAGCGGCGGGCGGCGGCAACATGACCACCACCGGCACCTATCAAGCTGACATGACCCTGACCGTTAACGGCCCTCAAGCCCAGATTCTGGTCACGGCCATCACCAAAGCCGGTACTGACGGCCGCACCACCATGGACGTCATTCCCACCACGCCCATCACCATCAATGGCGATGCCGACGGTTACCTCCGGTAAGCGTTACGCAAATAGCCTCATCTACGGCGGCCTTCGGGCCGCCGTTTTTTTTTCCATTCGTTGATGTCACACGTTGATATCACACCATGAATCAATAATATTGCAATTCCAATCAAGAACTGGACATATGCCGTTGCACTTTTGCCGTCATTCCCGTAAATGCGGAAATCCAGGAGTCCTGGCACGACCCTTTCCAAATCTTGCATCACTTTTAGAAAAACGCTGGCCTTTCTGAAGGTTTGGCTTTTCCTTGAGGGCCAAGATGCTCTCCCTGGATCCCCGCCTTCGCGGGGATGACGAGTCAGATGAAGAGCGCCTATTGCCATTCGAATCAAAAATTGGACAGATGCCATTGCCCTTTTTTCGTCATTCCCGCGAAGGCGGGAATCCAGGGTGTCTGGCACGATGCTTTCCAAATATTGCTTCACTTTCAGCAAAACTCTGGCCTTTCTGAAAATTTGGTTTTTCCTTGAGGGCAATGATTATCTCCCTGGATCCCCGCCTTCGCGGGGATGACGAACCAGAGAAGAGCGTCTAATTCTTAGGCAGGCCTACTATAGATCCGGCAGTTGGGCGTGTGCAGCGGCTGTAGCATATTGGTTCGTATAGTGAATTGGGGAAAATTGTGGCGACCAGGTTGGTCATGAGGCTTTTTCCCACTCTGCTTGACGGATCAAAGCGAACGTTGGGCAAGACGCAAGCAGGAGTCAAAAATGGCCAGGCCGATGGCAAAAACAGGCAGCCCAACCTCATACTGAGGGGATAACAGGCGCTTTTTCAGCTCCTTATTTCCTCTAGAGACAAAAAATGCGTGGCAGCCTACCCCAACTATTGGCCCGAGGTGTTGAAAAAGGGGCCATGTTTGTTTTTTTCGCTGGTTTCGCGCGCATTTTTGGAGCGGAAGCGTTCGGAGATTTTTCCTATTTATTCACCGTTTGCACCCTTCTTTTCATTCTTTTTGACCTGGGCGGTAATTTTTACCAAGTCCCCCTTCTAGCCAAAGCGACTGATGGAAAAGATCCTCTAGCCACTCTCATCATGGCCAAAAGTGGACTCTTTTTGATCATCCTGTTGGCCACTCTCTGGTTTGCCCCCTCCCCCTTGCTGTTGATTCTTCTCATCTCCTTCTATTTAAACGCCCTGGTGGTCACAGCCCGTTCCTGGCTCTACTGTCGCCGTCAGTTTCAGCAGGAAGCAAGTCTGAACGTATTGGAAAAGCTGCTTTTCTTGACAGCTGCCACGGTGGGCGGTGGCATTGGCAAATCATTGATGGCCTGTTACTGGTCCTTTTCGGTGGGACGGGTTGGCTATCTGTGGGCCTTTTTTCGCCGCAATCGACCACGATTAAATTTTCCTTCCCGATCCGAATTTCTGGAGACCATCCAAAACAGTTGGAGCTACCTCCTCCATGCAGCGGTCGTCGTCGTCTTTATTCAAATCGACATCGTCATGCTCAAACATATGGGGGTAGCCAGTCAGGATATCGGTTTTTATTCAGCAAGTTATCGCATTATAGCGGTGGGCATGGTCCTGCCTACGGTACTGCTTGATATCAGTTATCCCCAGGTTACGGAATATATGGGGAATCAATGGTTCTCCAAGGTGCATGGTGTATTATTCCATCCCCGTCGCCTAAACCTGCTGGCTGGCGCCATTCTGACCATTGGGGTGGGTTTTTGTGCTTCTGACCTCATCTGGCTGATCTATGGGGCCGATTTTTCCGCCTCAGCCCCCCTTTTGGTACTGATGTCGCCTCTTTTTTTAATCAGCTTTCTACGTTTTGCTGATTCTGCGATCATCTCCGGGACAGATTTTAACCGCCAAAAACTGATTGTCTCCGGCCTGGCTGCTGGGACCAACATTACCCTCAATCTGTTTTTGATACCGGCTATGGGGGTGTATGGTGCCTTGGTAGCCACTGTTATTACAGAAATTTTGGTGTTGATGGGGTTTCATTGGGTCGCAACCCGGGCCTGCCCTGGTCAACCCCATAAAACCCGTGATCTACTAACCATCCTCCTGGGTTCCAGCCTGGTATTTGGCACAGGTTTGCTGTTTTATGATCATCCCATCATCCGAATAGCGGGCTGGGTTATCCTGATATCAGGCGGTTTTTACCTCCTTTTGGAGTTGCGACAGGGTAGTATGGAAACCAAGCCCATCTCGTAATGCTTTTCTTTGAAACGATTTAATATTATGTTTTAAAATGTTTTTTTCTAACAAACCCACACTATTGGCTATCGTTTATATCCACTCCCGGCTTCCCAAATGGTCCATAGGAACATCTCAATGCCCTAACCGGCCAATCTGATCTGTCCAGCCACCAATCGCCGGTGGCGTATCATTTTCTTTTTGCGATGAGGGTCCGGCATGTCTTCCCCCAATCAGACGCTCTCTCTGAAACAGGCTTTGTCGTTGGGCGTAACCCACCTCCAGTCCGGACGCCTG